>NZ_JAPZEI010000010.1 GCF_027257905.1 Coraliomargarita parva | reverse complement strand
GCGGGTACAGCACACGGTAGCGCCGCATCAGCTCCGCATCCCCCACCGACTGCCGGTCCGGCACTCGCAGCAGCACATGGAAGTGATTGCCCATGATGCAGTAAGTCAGCACCTGTACCCCGCAAAAGTCCGACACCTGGTGCAGCATCTTACGAAGCACCTCCTTCTCACTGTCACCGAACAAGGCCTCCCCGTTCACCGTGCGCGTCATACAGTGATACACCGCATCACTTCCACTCACCTTCAATCGACGCATCCGCATCACTCAAACATGCAACATGACAATCAGATTGTACAGTTCATTCTGCCTGTCCCTTTAAATTTAAGTCTGGCTATTGGATGAGCTGTCATTCTATTGCTTGGGGATGACTAAAAAGCTCGTCCTCTTTGACATGGATGGCGTGTTGTTGGACTCGAAAGCGAACATGGAGGTAGCTTGGGAGACGGTTCAGCAAGCGACCGGCGTAACTGTTCCCTTCGCGGACTACTTTCGCAATATCGGGCGGCCGTTTGGGGATATCCTGAAGATTATCGGCGTGGAAGGTGACTACAAGGAGATCGAGCGCATCTATCGGGTCGCCTCGCTGGAGGCGATGAACCGTGCACGCCTCTTCCCGGGAGTGAACCGGATGCTGCAGGCCTTGCACAGCCAAGGATGCAAGCTGGGACTGGTTACTTCGAAGGACGGGACGCGTACGCAAGTCGTCCTAAGCCGACTTCAGGTCGACTTCATCACAGTGCAGACCCCTGATAAACGCTACCGAGGCAAACCGGCCCCTGACTATTTGCTTCTGGCGATGGCGGAGAGCCAGGAAGACCCGGCGGACACCATCTACATCGGCGACATGGACACCGATTACGAAGCCGCACAAAGGGCGGGTATCGATTACCTGCATGCCGATTGGGGCTACTGCGTCAACCCGGAAGGCAATACGCGCGTGGCCCATCAAGTTTCGGAAATACCTGATAAGATAAACGACATTGCCAAGGCTCGAAATTAGGTGAAACTCCGCAAGATGATCGGAATCATTCCCTGCCGTTACCAATCCACGCGTTTTCCCGGAAAGCCTTTGGCAGACATTGGTGACAAGCCGATGATGTGGCATGTCTACCAACAAGCGCAGCAAGCCAGCGAATTGGAGGACGTTTATATCGCAACCGATGACTTCCGCATCGAAGCCACATGCAAACAACTGGACATCAAGGTCTTGATGACCGGCAAAGCACATCAGACCGGCACAGACCGCGTGGCCGAATGTGCACGTATTCTAGATGCTGAGGCAGTCGTGAACATACAAGGCGACGAACCGTTCATCGACCCGGAGTCGATTAACAAGGTCGCACGTGCGCTCAAGCAAGCCGACTCAACGGTCTTCGCAACAAACGGCTATAGCCGAATTGAAGATCCGGCCGCGGTCGCGAGCCCGAATGTCGTGAAAGTCGTGTTATCAGTGACCGGCTTGGCACTTGCCTATTCCCGTGCGCCGATCCCCTACCCTTTACGGAAAGAACCCGTCTACCTTCGCCAACTAGGACTGTACGCATTCCGTCGCGATGCACTGGAAGCCTTTACATCCCGAGCACAAGGCCCCCTGGAGCAAGTGGAGTCCGTGGAAATGCTTCGTTTCGTGGAATACGGCAACGCGGTGCAAATGGTCGAAGTGACCGAAAGCGGGATCGCTGTCGATACTCCGGAAGACCTCCGACTGGCCAATCAATACTACGAAGACCAGGGCAAAGCAGACTAGTCTTCGGACAATTCCTCAAACAGTTCCAGAAACCGCTGCACGATCACCGGTTTGGTAAAGCCGGACTCCAGCTTAGAACGACCTTCGCCTACACAGTTCGCCTGAAGGCACGTATCCTGAAGCATTCTCTGTGTGGCCTCTGCGCATGCTTTGACATCGTCAATAGGGAAAAGCAGTCCATTCTTCCCGTCTTCGATGAGCCATGCCGGCCCTTCACTTGCCGCAGCAACAATTGGGACGCCATACGCCCAAGCCTCAAGCACAACATTCCCCAATGGTTCCTGCCGCGAGGGGAAGACACAGAGATCGGCCGTCTTAAACAGAGCCGCCGTATCCCGCCGCCAGCCAAGAAAATGCACCCGTTCCGCGACCTCCAGGCTCAGCGCGAGGGCTTCCAATTCCTCTCGCAACCCACCTTCCCCGGCAATCAGCAGATGCGCAGAGGGAATCTCCGGCAAAGCGCGGATAAGTACATCCTGTGCCTTATTCACATGCAGACGCCCTAGAGTGAGCAAAACCTGATCCTCCTCCGTCAAACCAAACTCCACCCGACAGTCGGAGACATCCCCCAGAGCATCCGGAAGTTCCCCGAAATTGCTAATCAGGCGCATGCGCTCAACCGGCCAGCCCAAGCCATTCAAATGTTCAATCACACTGGGCGTGTTACCGACAAGGAAGTCACAGGATTTGTAATATTTGAGCGGATAGTACCCGCCCAAGCGAGCGAGATTCACGCAACCACTACGCCGACTCAGGGCATGGGCGGCACGGCTCATCCAAGCCAACTGCACCGTCGGCTTGAAGCCTTCCGCAATACGTGAGACTGCGTGACGAGCCAGCCACTTACGCCAGCCTTTGGCCGGAATTTCGATTACCTCACAGCCCGCAGCCTCCAGACGAGCACGCCGTTGCGGGTGCCGGCAGATAACGAGCAGCTGGTTCACTCCCGACTCCTGAAAAGCAATGGCCAGCTTTTCAAAGAAGGTTTCCGCTCCTCCGTCACCGGGTGCGAGCATCACCTGAAGGAGGCGAAGATTTGGGCTAACATTCGTCATCGGCATAGATCTGTATAAGGATTGATCGCGAACTAAGCCGTAAAAAGCAACCGTCGAGAATCCGAAACTTGTCTTTACTGCAGGAACAGGGTCGACTAGCAATCAGACATGCCACTGAAAAGCCTCTTTGCTCGCTTCCGGAAGACCTCTCCCCCGGCTGTCGATGTCCTCACCAGCCATTGGATCTTATCCTACCCGAAAAGCGGGCGCACATGGTTGCGCGTGATGATCGGCCGTATTTTCACGCAACACTTCGGCTTGAGTGAAGAGCAGATCTTCGACGAAAAAACAATGACCGTAGCCGCAGGCCTGCCCCCCGTTGATTTTTCCCATGACGAAACCTCAAACTCCGAAGGTCGCGCCTTGCAAGACTTCACCGAGACAAAGGGGAAGTATGCCGAGAACCATGTGATGCTCCTAGTCCGGGACCCCCGGGACGTCGTGGTTTCCTGCTTTTTTCAAGCCACCCGCCGGAAGTCACGTTACGAAGGTGACATTCACGATTTCATCCGGAGCGACACCCATGGCATCCGAAAAATCATCCGCTACTACCAAATCTGGGATGCGAACAAGCATCTACCGGCCTCTTTCACCCTTCTGCGCTATGAGGACATGCACGAAGAACCCCATCAGTCCCTGCGCAACGCCCTCAATTTTCTCGGCGCAGCCGGCGTGAGCGACTCGGAAATCGCGGACGCCGTGGAATACGCCTCGTTTGAAAGCATGAAGGCGATGGAGGCAAGCAACAGCCTGAAGAACAAGAAACTACGGCCAGGCGACAAAAACGACCCCGAATCCTACAAGGTGCGCAAAGGCAAGATCGGAGGCTACGTCGATTATCTGGACGAAGCCGATATTGCGTACTGCGAGCAAGCGCTCCAAGAGATGCAATGCCCCTTTGGCTATAGTGAATGATTGAACTGAATCAGACGCCTCCCTTTGCCGTTGGAGGCAAACGCGCCTGCTACCTCCATCCCGAGCGTGCCGACTGTTGCATCAAGGTCTTCCTGCCAGGCAGGGAGCCGAACCAGCAACGCAAGGCGGATCCCTGGTGGAAACAGCTGCGGAGTGCGCGCAGTTATGATGAAAACCTGAGGGACAGCCGCGAGATCTGTCGAGCCTTTGAAAAAGCCGGAGACAAGGCAGCCGCGCACTTTCCCCACTGCGAGGGCTTTATTGAAACCGACATCGGGCTCGGGCTCTGCATGGAGCTCATCACCGACAGCGACGGTAGCATCGCAATCTCAGCCAAAGAATATACGCTACGAAATGGCATCACGCCGGAAAGCCTACGCGCGGTGGAATATCTCGAACGGTTTCTATTGCAATACCGCATCCAAGTCCGCGACCCCTTTCCCCACAATATTGCCTACCGGGCTCTCACCAATGGGGAACTCCAAGCCGTTGTGATTGATGGATTCGGCTGCAGTTCGGTCAATCCGATCAACCACTGGGTACCAGCCCTGGAGAAACGCCAGATCCGCAAGCGCATGGCCCGGTTCCGAAAGGGACTGAAAAACACACTCAAGCACCGGGCAAAATCGGAAGCCACGGCCAAAGGCATGCAACAGTAGTGCTAGCGCCCCTCGGCTTCCGCAAGCCCACTTGGTAGCGGCCCGGCTGACGCGATGAGGAGGGATTCAATGCCAGCGACAATCGCCTCCAAGCCATTCCTTATCTGGAACTCATCCATTCGTTCAAGAAGCGCCGAATGTTCGGCAGGCTTGAGCAGCCGGATCATTTGCTCCATAATTAAATCCGGGTCCGGATTACAGGTTCGAACCAAGCCGACAGAAGTGAGACGGCGAATTCGTGGATACTGATCCTTGGCGACGGGAATCGCCACGACCGGTTTACGAAGGGACAATGCTTGCAGCAAAGTATCCCCCCCGCAGAGTACCGCACATTCCGCCGCCTCCATCAGACTGATAAAATCCTGGTTCTGAAGCGAACGCAAGACCTTCACCCCCGGTGCTCCGCAAACCTCACCCTTGTAATTCTCGCCAAGGATGATAACGCAATCCGAACCGCGCGTTGCCGCCAATTTTCTGGCCACGTCCATCAACACTTCAGTCACGGGGCGTGCTCCGGCAAAGTGCCCCCCCGAGCCACCACTCAATAAGACGAATTTGCCAGCCTCCACACCAATCGAATTCAAAAGCGCCTGCTGCTCGCTTTTCCGCGGCGAGCGGTAAACCACTCCAACGTGTTCAGGACGACAGCGCGGGTACACTCTGGTCTTGATTTTTTCGATCATCGAGAATTCACCCGCCATGAATTCAGGCAGAGCAACCCAGTGCTTGGCCACGTAGGGCAAGCGCGCCAGTTTCAACATCTTAGCTCTCTTATGAGGAAACGGGGAGATATATGAGACCAGAGAACCACGCAGGTAAGCATAACGGAAGTGTTTCAGCAGACCTGCATTATCGAAAACCACCAGTTCGGGTTCAAACTCATCGATAACAGCATAAAGTTCGTCGTCCAGCCGGGTCGGAGAGCGACTGACATCAAAGAACGGTAGTTTGCATGACGTCCGGTATTCTGCCTGCTTGCTTAAAACAAAACGCAGATCCCAGTCCGGATGACGCTGCAGGAGCTCTTCGGCGACCGCATAGCTACGCATGAATTCGCCCATCCCTTTTGAAGATGTGACAGGCACAAACAGAACCTTTTTGGTCGGATAATTCATGAAAGCTATAGAGCGTAGCTAGTACAGACAGAGGCAAAAGACAAATGCCCCCAGCAGAAGAGTCGCAGACTTAGATCACAATGCGTAATGTGTAAAAAAGGGATAAATCAGGAACGTCCCCGATGAAACTCTACCCTGAAAAGGACGATTTGTTCCCCCTTCTGCATTTGACCCAACCCAAATATTAGAATGAAAAGAATAAAAGTGATGCCTGCATCCAGCTCGTACTACCATCGATTTCATCCAACTCCTCTGTAATGTACATTCCACTCTCCTGCTTTAAAGAGCCACTCAACTCCCAGTTCAGGCAGTAATGACCGTCATCTCCCACAAGTATAAATTCATCTTTGTCAAAACCGGAAAAACCGCCGGGACCAGCGTGGAGATGGCCCTCAACAAAATCTGTGGACCGGAGGATGTCTGCTCACCTCTCTCGAAGTGGTGGAAAAAACCGCGCCCGGGCGAAGAAAGCCACAATCCACAAAATGCCAAAGGTTTCTTCCTCCCTCACCCCTTCCTAAAGCGCCCTTGGCGATCCGGCCGCGGGTGGCGGATCAAGGGAGAATTCCGCGAATTCATGCACGGCTGGAAATACCGCAGCCACATGTCAGCGATCGAAATCCGTGCACGACTCGGAAAAAAGCTGTGGAACGAATATTTCAAATTCACGATCGACCGGAACCCATGGGACAAAGCGGTCTCCGCCTATTACTTTGCGCAGCGTAACAAAAAACAAGAGATGCCCTTCGAAGAGTGGGTGCAGCGGTATTTCCCGGACGGCACTATCGACTTTTACAGCATCAACGGCGAGATTGCGGTCGACCGCGTCCTTCGCTACGAGAACTTGGCAGCTGAATTCAGGCAAACTCTGATAGAGCTGGGTGTTCCGAACCCGCCCGAACTTCCGCAGGCCAAGGCGAATTTCCGCCCCGACCGCGCGAGCTACCAGTCTGTGCACAACGAGGTCACTAAAAATTATGTGGCTCAAGCCTGTGCCCGGGAGATTAAAGCCTTCGATTACCAGTTTTCCGAATAAGACCGGCATGGATCGCAAAAAATTCTACCGCAAGAAGATACGTCCGATTCTGGCGAAATGGAGCCCGAAATCGCCTTCCTACGTCTTTCACCACATCCCCAAATGTGGTGGCATGAGCCTACGAGATGTTTTGAAGGAATGGTTCATACTCCGAACCGATTACCGTGAAGGCTGGACCACCAACTACCCACCCAAGCAAGATGTGTCACGGTTTCGATCCGCCGAATGCCTCTCCGGCCACTTCGAACTGGACGGCTACCACTTGAACGAGCGCTATCCCGAAGTGTTCGACCCGGCGCGCTTTCGCATCTTCTCCTTCATACGGGAGCCACTGGAGTTACGCATGTCCTACTATAGCTACCTGGGCAAAAAAGGACAAGAGCGGGCCGACAGTCTTGAAGCCCATCTGGAAGAAGAGTGTAACTACATCGCCAGCGTTCTGGGGGTCGGGCAGGAGGACTTCAAACCTTACTTGGACCAATATTATTTCATAGGCCTGCAAAGCCACTTCCAGGAAGGCTTGAACCGTCTGGCTGGCCGTATCGGAAAGCCCGTCATTGAGCTTCCCCGCAAGAACCGCAGCCAGCCTCAATCCAGCAGCCCCGCCCGCGTACAACTCAGCGATGCCGTGATTTCAAAATTCCGCCAAATGAACACTCTGGATTACGCAATCTACGACTACTGCCAAGAGCGCTACTTCCAGAACGGCGGATTTGCACGAACCGCAGAGGTCTAAGCATCGGCTCCGGCCCGCACACATCGGTGAAAATTGGCCTCTGAATGTTCATTTCGGTAGGCCTGAAGACCTGCCTGAAAACTGTCAGGATCCAGCTCCATCGACTCCTGAACCACACGTTTCAGGTCCGGAACCGATTTATGGCGGAACAACAGCCCCAAGCCGTTCTCCTTCACAGTCGTCCCCAACACACCCGCAAAGCTGCAGATGACCGGTCGCCCCATGGCGGCAGCGCCGCAGAGCAATCCGGAAGACCCCAAATGATCGCGATATGGCAAGAGGATCCAGTCCGCAGCACAAAGATAGAGGTTCAATTCCTCATCTGTTAAAAAGCGGTTGATCAAGCCGGCCACACCACGCGCTTCCAGATCCTGCAAGCGCTGGAGATAGGAATCACGAGTCACACCGGCTCGGAGCAAATAGGCGGAAGGCGGCAATTCCCCGCTTTCCCAGACTTCAACCGCATCCCCCAGACCTTTTCGTGTGTAATGCCCACCTAAGTGAAGATAGATGGTCTTATCATCGGGCAATCCGAGTTGGCGCCGGGCTTCCTCTTTGCTCAAATTCAAGGACTCACCCAGCCATGGGTCCGGCAATAACTGACACCGAAGCCGGCCGGCGGCGTTAAAATATTCGACCAAGAGTGGGTCGAGACAGAACATTTTCGTCAGGAAAGGAGGCGTTTCGATGAAAATTTTCTTATTTGCATGACGTTTCCTCGCCTTACGGGAAAACAGCCGGCTCCACAAACTGGAATCGGCCGCCAGGGGCGAAAGGAAACACACCGCCCAGACTTCACCTTCGACACCTTCCATCTTCGACCACCACTGAGGTTTTGCCATATGGTCCCAGTAGGTCACCAGCGTGCAGTCCGCTTTAACATCATGAAAGAATTTAAGCGCCTGGGCACGATTCCGCACCTCATCAACGATCGGATAAGGGCGCAGGCTCACCTGATTGTGCGTACGATACTTCTCAATAAAGCCTGCATACGACTCTACATCCGGCAGCGTAATGACAATCTGCTCAAAACGCGCCTGCAATGCCCCGATAAAAAGCTCCAGCCACATCGGCCCATGAAGCAGCGTGCTGCACTCGAAAATATGGAGTGTCCGTCCCTTAGAATTGCTGCCAGATGTAGTCATGACTGAATGGAATGCCCATGGTTCGCTCAACGATATATTGCGCCACTCGCTCTGAGCAGAAATGCTCCCGATAAAAACGTTGGCCTTCTGCAGCAAGCGCACGCCTCTGGGCGTCGTCCGCATGCAGTTCCTTCAACTTAGGAATCAATTCTTCAACGGAGTCAAAGAAAACGGCACGTTCCTCCCCCAGCAAGACCTGCATCTGGCAAGCCCGGTGAATAGCCGGAACAATACCGTTCCCCATAAGCTGGGCCAAACGCGCGGAAGAGTAGAGAAAATCGCCTTCCTGCCGGTTTAGGTTCAGGCCCATTTTGCTTTGTGCCAGGACCGCGTCGTAATCACGCCCCCAGACATTCGGCTCGCCGAAGAAGCCATAGGTCTTGAAGACCAGGTCACTATCCCTCAGCTGTTCGGAAAGCGCGACCACAGTGTCCTTTCTAGTGGTGTGCTCATTGCTATTACCGCAGAAGAAAAGATCGATGGGAAGATCCACACGGCTGGCATTTTCCAGAAACTCAATCGCCACGTCCGTCGGATTCGGCATGTAGTGAACCGTCGCCCGATAGCCCTTAAACGGATCCAGCCCCGGACCAGCGGTAGTGACAAAGATCGTATCCACGACCTCCTTACGCCGGTGGATGGCCTCGACATTATGTGGCACAAACAGCGGATCCACGTTACGGTAGGCGATCCGCACCTCAGGGAGCAAGCGCCGGATTTCCAGCAGTGTTTCATTCCGAATAATATCGCAATGCCCCAGCAGGATCAGATCGGGCCTAAAATTAGACGCCACCTCGACCAGCTTCCGGTTCGACTTCCCTTTTCCGAGGTCCCGCAACCCGAACGGCGCCAAAAAGGCCGCCATGTCACGATCACTGTAATGGAGCACATTGTGGCAGTTCCGGACCAAGCCATTATAAAGCTTGTGCTCGGTGCTGACCCGGGCCTTTCCCCAGCGACGGGTTTGCGCATATCCTACCTGTAAAATCCTCATACCGCTTACTGCCAATCGAAACTCCGCCCAAGAAGTTTCTCCAAACGTTGATTATGCGGTTTAAAATATTCGCTCAGCATTTGGCGGATCTCCGAGTCTTCATCTCGGGGTATCCCCACGTTACGTGGCTTCAAATCAGGAATCGTGGCATCCGGATCCACTCCAAGAAACTCAAAAACATCCCGAAGAAAGCCGGCGGTATCCGCGTAGAAACGTTCACTGGTATCAATAAAGCACTGCTCTCGCGGGAAATACTGGAACCAGCGCTCCAATTGCTCCGCATAGTGACTGCGTTCACGGTAAGAGAAACGCCGGAAACCTTCCGGCTTGAAGATTTCACCAGCCAACAAGCGTTTCTTTTCGGGCAGCACGCGTTCATCTTCAGCGGCAAAGCCATCGGCAATCGACAGCTTTTCACGTCCACGCCGGACCTGGTGGTAATAGTGGGAGATGGAGCGCTGCACAGGGTCGCGAAGCAGGAAGATCAGCTTCACATCGGGAATGCATTCAGCGATCCTGGCCGGAACGAGCGGATGCACCATATAGAGGGGCGTCGCCTCACCAGTCAGGCTCCCTTCAGGCAGATTTTTAGCCCGCGGAAAGATACTTCGGTACCAATCCAAGCCGCGATGGTACTGATAATCGAAGAAATGGAGTTCCTTATGCGTTCCCCCGAAGAGCTGCGGGTGCTGGATCAGGTAACTTTGAATCGAGGAGGTTCCCCCTTTATGGGTACCCACTACGATGTAACCCGGCAGTTGGCGACGGCTTGCCGTCATGCGGGCGAATGGTCCACGCATCTTCCGCTTGAGCTTTGCGGTAATGATGCGCGAATAGATGGTTTTCTCCTTACGCTTAAACTTGGAACGGTCCATAGGTCAGATATTGGGCTCTAGAGTCAGGGAATCATTGGTATCCAGATACGGCATGACGCGGTCGGGCAAGCGTGAATTCGGGTTACAATTATAAAGCTTAAAGCCGGTTTTGGAGGATTCACGGGCCAATAATTCAAAGGCAGGCTCAATCACGTCAGTGTAAGCCTTGTCCAAAGCCTGCCTGCGTGGATTGGGGTCGTTGTAGGCATGCCCCGTATTGGTCAGGTCCAAGCCGTAGTAATAAGCCGAATCGAAGCCGAAATGCCAGGCCAACTGCCCTCCGGTGTAGGCCACAGTCCCCCCGGTCGCCAACCCCATCCTCAAGTCCGTGGAGCAGTAGACTTGTCCGTTCCTTGGGGGCGCCGCGACCCGTTGAATCGCTCCAAGAGGGAGGTACAAAGGGTAGGCCCAGTTGTCAAAAACCACGAATTTAGTATCCGGCAAGCAATCCGGTGCCAGACGCAGCATCTCAAAGGCAATCCGGTAATCGATGATGGTCCACTCCGCGTGCGCCGCATACTCAAGGAAATTATCGAGGCGGTCCCGCAAATAAGTGGCGTCGTTCACATGATAAAAGGTCATGCGGGGCAAGGGCTCGCCCAGAATTTGCGGGGATCCGCTCACACACATGAGCGCATGGCGGGAGAGCAAAGAAGTATCCTCAATTGTACGCGCCGACGGCCCCGCCAGCAGGATATTGCAGCGGCCCTTGAATTTGCCTTGCAGATATTCAACCGGATAGGCTTCGAGGAGAACAGTCCCCTGCCTCTCGAACCAGACCCGCCCGGAGGACTGGACTACCTGAATATCCGGAGGGTAGAAACGCTGGTGCCAGTAGGCCTTTCCGCGAAATAACCGCAGATACATACGATGGGCCCAGGACGGAGTGGATTTCATGGTATTGTGTTAAGGCATGCGGCACGGCGGACAAGTTAAAACACCGACCGTATCTATGGCTTTACTCGGACGCAGGGCCCTCACTTAATCAGCCGCGTGAGTGAAGCTCCAATCCAGTTATCCAACACCGATTACTTCAGCAAAGGAGGCAACCGGCTCTGCTATGTCAGCCCGGAAACCCCAAACATCTGCCTAAAGGTCCATCAAGAGCACCGCACTCCCGAGCTTAGACGCCGAAGAAAATCCTGGTGGGGGCGTCTCAAGCCTCTCGCCCGCTACGATGAAAATCTACAGGAATACGTTTCGCTCGGCTATCTCCACTCGCATCTGCCGCATGCCGCACGCCAACA
The DNA here is from genome assembly GCF_027257905.1 of Coraliomargarita parva. Lineage (NCBI taxonomy): Bacteria > Pseudomonadati > Verrucomicrobiota > Opitutia > Puniceicoccales > Coraliomargaritaceae > Coraliomargarita > Coraliomargarita parva. The sequence continues at coordinate 177,580 of NZ_JAPZEI010000010.1, read as the reverse complement.
TCTACCAGAAACCTACGGCTTAGTATCCACCGATCTCGGACAGGCCCATGCCACCGAGCTCATTCGGGATCAGGACGGCAAGATTTCGCAGACAATCGAGCAATATATCTGGGAAAACGGGATGGACTCGAAAATTCGAGAGGCCCTCGCCCGTTTCAGGGAAGCCTGGCTGGCCGGCGGCGCTCCGACACGCGACCTGCTGCCCCACAACCTGCTTCTGCAACTGGGGCAGGCCTCGAACCGGATCGTGCTAATCGACGGCTATGGACGGCCCGAAGCGTGGCGGCCCGGCCCGAAATTCTCACCGAAGCATGCCGCCAAACGACTCAAGGGGCTCCAACGCCGGATTGAGCTCGTACTCGAAAGAAAAGCTTCCCAAGAAGGTCCCAAAGGGCGATTATCCAATTTGAACCGCGAACTCTGACCCTCTTCCAAAATGATCGAACTGACTCCGGAACTGCTGTTTGCCGTCGGAGGACATCGCTCCTGCTACCGACATCCGGGAGATCCGCAAAAATGTATCAAGGTTCTGCACGAGCCCTGGCAGGAAATCGGCCGCCGGATCCGCGATCCTCTCCGCCATGTTCGGCGTCGCGTCAATTATGACGAGAACTTGAGCGAGCTGAAGTCCATCCACAAGATGGAGCATAAACTCGGCAAACAGCTTCAAGACCACTTCCCCAAAGCCTATGGTATGGTGCCAACCAATCTGGGTGAAGGCCTGGTTTGCGATTTCATTTGTAATGCTGACGGCAGCCCTGCCCCAACTCTCAAAAGCCTGCTGTGGCAGGAGGGCCTCAGTGACGAAGTCCAAGCCGCATTGGACAGATTCTGGGACTTTTTGCTACAGCACAGAGTCATCGTGCGCAACCCCCACCCGCACAACATCGTCATCCGCACGACTGAGGCCGGAGCGATTGAAGCATATTTAATCGATGGCTTTGGCCGCGCCGATTTCCTTCCCTTCGTTGAGTGGTTCCCGTCCCTGACCATCCGCAAACTCAAGGCGCGACGAGCCCGTCAAAAAAGGCAGATCCAGAAGCATCTGAAAGACATCCAGGCAGGTATCAGCCTCAAGGGCAAAGGTGTGCTACTGGAAGCCGGCCCCGAATAATAAGCGAGCACCCTCGCCTAGGCCAGCTTGTGCTTGTAGCCATCGAAACGTTCGTGAAACCAAAATCCGTCCAAAGGGCTATCCGCGAGCATCTGCTCCAATGCACGGTTGCACATCAACGCAGACTGCTCACGTCCCTCAAACTTATGGCCGGGGCTCAGTTCTGTGGGGGCGATGCGCAGGCGCCAGCGTGCGGGTCCGATGGTCGCGAGCGATAGACTCAGGACCGTGGCTCCGGATCGTTGCTGCATCAAGCCTGGAAGCGGATTCGTAAGGGAATCGTGTCCGAAGAAAGGCACCTGTTCGCCACGCTTGAGCTTCTGATCGGCCAGGATCCCGAGCATTCCGCCACCACGTAGAAAATCGACCGGCTTGTGCAGTCCGTCACGATGACTGTAAAGCTTAGTGCCCTCTGCCTGACGCGCCCCTTTATACCAATCGTCCAAATAAGTATTATTGAGAGGACGGTACATTGAGGCCATACGCACCTCAAGCCCTTCACCAGCCGCGATCTTAGGCATTAGGGCCAGCACTTCCCAGGGTCCCATATGCGCAAGTAACATTATAATGCCCTTCCCCCGGTCGAGGCCGGCTTTCAGATACTCGACACCTTCAAATTCCAGATGGTGGCGCATCCCGTCCGCGCTCAGACGGTGAAACCCGAACCCACTCAAGAGATTGGCTCCCGCCCGCTGGAACACCTCACGCACCTGATCCTGCTTCGGCATACGGGTCGAGTCGACACTTAGGCCGGACTGTTCCAGCAACCATGCGTTCACAATGTCCAGATTACGCTCCACAATGTCACGACGCTGCGACATGCATCGATAAAAGAGTGTGCCCAAGGCTCGGCCGAAACGGAAGCTCAGGCCGACCGGAACGTGACGCATGGTAGAGATGAAGAGGCGCGCCATCCAGTACAGACACCACTTACGACCACCTTTATAGCGGTTCGCATCCGATCGACGTCGGGTGCGCAGGACTTTTTTTCGCATCGTCATCGCGGAAATAGCAGCTCCAGGATCCAATCGGCCGAGCGATCCGCTTCGGCAACCGGCGTCCTCTCCAAATCCGCCTGGTCCATACGGAGCCCCTGCCGGCAACGATAGGCACGCTTCTCGGACAGCAGTGTTTCGACGGAACGCCGCACCCGGGAAGTTCCCGGTTTGGGCGGCACAGACAACAAGCCGACCCTCGCGCCCGAAGTAACCGCTTCAAAGACCATGGAGACACTGTCTTCGGAGACCAAGACGGCACCCGACCGGTTCAGGTGCTCCGCCACCCATCCAGGCCGGGTCTCGCTGAAAGGCACGATTTTCAAATTAGGAATGTCCAATTGTGTCAGGGCCGACTCGGTCGCAGGCGGCGTACGCCGGGAGGTGGTCAGGATCCAATTCACATCACTGTGTAATTTCACCTGCTCGACAACTTGTGCGGGCAATTCCCGGTCATCCCAATCAAAATGCGTGGAAGGACCCCCGACAAGAATCAGGCCCTGAGCATCCGACGCATCGGACGATCTCGCTACCGGATTGAGCACGCCCAGCGTGGGCAAGACATTCGCGGCTGTGGGCGGATTGTCGTGTTTGGGAACCAGACAGAAATCAAACCAGGCAACCGGCAAGCTCGGGCGCATCAAGACCACGCTCTTTCCTCCGCGGGCACGGCGTGCCGCCAGTAGGCTGAAGTGCGTTTGGTGCCCGGCCCCAAGTATCAAGTCAGGATCCGGCAAGCCCTTACCGGGGGAGAAACGCCCCAACAAGCAGCCCAGAATCGCCGTCAGCTTGCCCGGAGCAGGCAGATCATACGCAGATACCTGGACACGACGGGCTAAGGCATCAACCAGGCCTTTCGACTGTGATTCATGCCCCGGCTTGCCATCCACCATCCGCCAGATGGTAAGACTCCGCGGACTTGGGGATTTCAGATGTTCGGACTCGGTTTGCACAAGCGTGAGTGTTGCGGGTTCGCGTGAAGCGAGGCAAGTCTGATTCACCTATCATCAGTTCCGATTGACGCTGCCAGTAGATGATACATGCTCGTCCGAAGTGCCAGACAAACCGCAACCCAAAGTCGACATCGCCCCGCCAGAAACGTGGGTGGACCGCTATGGGGACTACCTCTATGGCTATGCCATGTCCCGCCTGCGTGACCCCGAGGCTGCCGCAGACTGCGTGCAAGACACCTTTCTCGCAGGTATCAAGGCACTGGATCGCTTTGATGGCAGCCGGGACATCAAATTTTGGCTGCGCGGAATCATGCGGAACAAGATTGTGGACCGGATTCGCAAAGCAGTGCGCGAGAAACATGTCGACATCGAGGCAGAGGACGAGGCGCTGATGGAGAGCTTCTGGTTCAAATACAGCGGTATTGCCACGACCAATCCGGATCCCTGGCAATTCAACCCGCGCAAATATTACGACAATGGGGAGTTCTGGGAAGTCTTCAGAGAATGCATCGGCCAGGTAAAGTCACCGGCACGGCAGGCCTTTATCCTTCGCATTCTCGAGGAACAGAGTACGGAAGAAGTTTGTAAGGTCATGGACATCACCCCGAATTATTTATGGGTGCTGCTTCACCGGGCCCGCGAACAATTGAAAACCCTGATCGAGTCGAAATGGACCGGTCCGGAGGCCAATTAAGAATGTTTACCTGCAAGCAAGTATCACGCGCATTATCCAAAGAGGACTACGAAAAGATGTCTCCGATAAGGAAGTTTTTCTTAAAACTTCACGTGAAACTGTGCATTGTTTGCGGCAAGTTCAATCGACAGGTGATGGAATCCCAGGACATGTGCCGATGCTACAAAAAGCATGAAGCGGAAACACCGTCCGACCAGGCCATCAAGCTGGACGAAGACAAAAAGGCAGAACTGAAGCAACTGCTCTCCGAACAGTCCGAAAAGCGGAGCTAGACAAAATTCATTGAACATAACTTGTCTTCAGGGGTTTAGATTCTAAGATTCCATTATGGAGCCCTGCAATACCCCAGCCTGCCAATCCGCCCGTGAACTCTTCCATGAACTGGAGGAATACTACGACGAGCATAACCTTTACTTCCAGACGATCGGATCCGTGCTCGAAGCCGCCAACCTGCTCGACGTACCGCACAGGGTAAAACTGATCCTAACTCAGCCAAAGAACGAAATCATGTTTCATTTGCCCGTGCAGATGGATGACGGAAGCTGGCAATTGTTCAAAGGCTACCGGGTGCAGCACAACAATGTGCTGGGGCCCTACAAGGGGGGCATCCGCTACCACCCGGAGGTCAAGCTCGATGAGGTCAAGAGCCTGGCACTACTCATGACAATGAAATGTGCTCTCGCCCGCCTGCCCTTTGGCGGGGCCAAAGGGGCCCTCAAGGTAGACCCTCGGGCGATAAGCCGGGCCGAGCTGATGCGGGTCACCCGCCGTCTGACTGCGGCACTGGGCAGCAACATCGGCCCCGACTATGATATTCCTGCCCCCGACGTGGGCACAAACGCGCAGATCATGGCCTGGATGGCAGACACCTATATCAATTTTGCCGAATCCTCCACCAAGGTAACGGCCCGTGGCGTGGTGACCGGCAAACCACTCGAGTTCGGAGGCTCGGCAGGACGAGAAAAAGCAACCGGGCAAGGACTTGTCTTTGTCCTCGAAGAGTTGCTCCCCGGAATGGGCATGCAAGTGGAAGGTGCCACCTTCAGCCTGATCGGTTACGGAAATGTCGGTTCCTGGACCGGCCGGCTGCTCCAAGCGAGAGGCAGCAAACTGATGACCGTGATGGACCATACCGGAGCCATCCAAAACCCGGACGGCATCGATGCCGACGCACTGAGTGATTACGTCAAGCAGCATGGAGGCGTACAGGGCTACCCCGCAGCAAAAGCCATTAGCACCGAACAATTCTATGCGACTGAAGTCGACCTCTTCATTCCTGCGGCACTCGAGCAAATGGTCGATCTGGAACACGCCACGCACATGCGCTGCAAGATACTCGTGGAGGGCGCGAACGCCCCGACCACCCCTCATGCCGAACGGCACCTGCTCGACAAAGGCGTTACCATACTCCCGGCAATTCTCTGTAACGCGGGGGGGGTGACCGTCAGCTATTTCGAGTGGAAGCAAAACCGGCAGTCGGAGACTTGGGATGAAAGCGAGGTCGACGCGCGCCTACGCAAGGTCATGGCCGCCTCTGCACAACGTGCACTGGACATGGGGAAGCGTCTGAACTGCAGTCTGCGTCTCGCCTCTTATGCGGCTGCAATCGAGCACCTAAACAAGGTCTACGAGATGCGCGGAGTCTTTCCCTAGGCGATTCGGACCATGTAGGCTCGCATTTATCCGGAGAAGCCTAAAAAAAGATAGAACATCACCGAGAAACATGCCACAAAGCCCGAAGGCATCGCTTGATCAGGTGATCGGATAAAGACAAATGGAACGCCCAATCTTCATACTCTCCATCCCCAGATCGGGCTCGACCCTCTTGCAGCGTATTTTAACCGGCACATCCGAATGTGCCACCTTGGGAGAGACAAGCCTGCTCTTACGCTTACTCGGAGAGCCGAAAGATATTTCCAGATACTCCAGCTACCGGGAACAAAACATCGAGATCGCCAAGGACGACATCCGGAAGAACTGGAACGGGTTCGACGACAGTTATCGGCGACACGTCAGGTTCCTGATGGAAGACATCTACACCAATCTGGCGGAAGGAAAGCGGTTCTTCATCGACAAGACCCCTCGCTACACGCTGATCATCGACGAGATCTACAAGACATTCCCTGATGCATACTATATTCTCCTGTTCCGCCACCCCTTGGCGGTCGCGGCCTCATTGAGCAACACCTTTCGGTCGGGGCACTGGTGGCTGGATAACCACAGAGCGGACCTCACCACAGCACTGGACAAACTGTATGCTTTCCACAAAGCACACGAAGCGACCCCAAACGTAACCAGCATCCGGTACGAAGATCTCGTCGCCGACAACAAGCGCACCCTGCTAAAGATCAACGAGATGCTCGGCATCAAAGAATTCGAAACCCCGGAAGACGTGCAACTGTCGACGACAAACCGGGGGCGTCTGGGAGATCCGACGGGAATCAGCAAGTACAAGAACGTCTCGATGGATAGCTTGGAGAAGTGGATCGACGACTACAAAAACTTTTACCGCGTGCGCTGGGCGAAAAAATACTTCGGTTCGCTCAACCCCGAATTTCTGGAAGAATTCAAATATGAATTCCCGGAAATACTACGGCTCACCAATCCGAAATTCATGCTGCGTCCCGGCTTCAGCGATCTCATAAACCAGCGGAGACTGGAAAACAAAGCCAGGAAGCGCACGCTTCGCATGTTCAAGAACAAGCGCATCATTACGTAAACCAACGCGGAAGGCGAAGGGAGTCAGCAGCCTCCGTTCAGTTGCATATAGCAAACCTCCTCGCAACCGTAGGGGCGACTGGAATATGACTCGGACGGAACAAAGCGTTCCAAAATGTCAAACACCCCACCGAAGAGGGCATCAATGGATGCCTCGGAAATTGGAAATGGCGGCCCGTTTCCATCATCATGGGGAATCATACGGTAAAACACCGCGAGATAGTAGCCCCCCGGCTTTAGCGCACGACACACCGATTCTACATATTCGGTCCGTTGCGATAAATCCAAGGCACAGAGACAAGTGTGCTCGATCACCCAATCAAAGCGTCCCACGTATTCATCCGGCAGAGTGAGGAAATCGGCGGCCTCAAAACGTTCGTCTGCAACTGGAGGCACCCGCCTCGCCCGTTCGACCGCGGCGGGCGCAATGTCCATCCCCAGCACCTTTGCCCCCTGCCCCGCGAGCAAACGGACATCATGCCCGAGGCCGCAACCGGGGATCAAGACCGTCCCTGCGATCTGCCGCCGCTTCAGGAATTCCATCAACGGCGGCGAGGGCATGCCCTTATCCCAGGGCGTCTCATCATTCAAATAAGCGGCGTTCCAATCTCTCGACATGCGGCATCACAGTCTGGCAAAGGGCGGGAAATGCAAACCTCGCTTGCGCTTCCCCGGCAGAAGGATTGAATGCCGCCATGTCATCGGAATCGCTCATTCGCTCAGTTCGCCAGGAAATCCTTTTCGCCCGGCAACGAATCTATGAAGTCGGTCAGGCCACCCCTCTCCAAGCGATCGAATGGAACGACTGCTCCATTTATGTAAAGCGCGAAGACATCTCACCGATCAAAGCCTACAAATGGCGCGGAGCATATAACCGCATGGCTCAACTCTCGCCCGAAGAATTGGCCCGTGGCGTCGTCACTGCTTCAGCCGGCAATCACGCCCAAGGCGTCGCCCTGGCCGCCAAGAAGCTGGGAACCCGCGCTTTGATCTACATGCCATTGGCCACCCCGAGGATGAAACAGCATGCCGTTCGTCAATTGGGCGGCGACAATGTAGAGATCCGTCTGGTGGGGGACACCTACGATGCGGCCAGCTCGGCGGCGCACAAGTGTGCGGCGGAAGAAGCCTTTACCTATATCCATGCCTATGACGACCTCGCGGTGATGGGCGGCCAGGGCACACTCGCCGACGAAATCATCATGTCGGGGAAAGGTCCGTTTGATGTCGCATTCCTACAGGTCGGCGGCGGTGGCATGGCTGCGGCGACCGCAACCTGGCTGAAGATGCACTACCCGGACATCCGGATCATCGGGGTCGAAGGGTGCGATCAGGCATCCATGGCCGCTGCGATTCAGGCAGGCCACCCCGTCACGCTGGACCGGGTGGACATTTTCTGTGACGGCACAGCAGTGCGCCGGGTTGGGGATCTCACCTACCAGATCTGTGCCGAAGTGATCGACGAGTGGATGACTGTCACGAACGACGAAGTGTCCGCCGCCATCCAGTTCTTCTGGGAACAGCTGCGCTGCATTCCGGAACCTTCCGGTGCGATGGGAATGGCCGCCGCCTTGAAATGCCTGGAGACGTTAAAGGGCAAGCGTGTGCTGACCGTGCTCTGCGGAGCCAACATGGACTTCGAACAACTTGCGACCATCGCACGACGCGCCGCGGTCGGTGCCGCCCGCCGACGCTTCCTGCGCATCGCGATCCCGGAGCAAGCAGGATCGATGTACCGACTGCTCGAAGCCCTGCCGGATTCGGTTAACATCGTCGATTTCCAATATGGTAAGACCGATGCAAGCGATGCCAACCCGGTCATCGGGTTCGATGTCGCACCGATGGAATTCGACGTGCTGGCCCGAGCCCTGAACGCCGGCGGGTACCAGTTCAGTGAAGTGACTTCAGACACGGATGTCGCCTTCCGGCTCATCCATTATGAATCCAAGCTCTTGTCACACCCCTATTTCATGACCCTGGACTTCCACGAACGCCCCGGTGCCCTCGCCGGATTTCTCAAGGCGGTCAGCCCCCACGCGAATCTATGCTATTTCAACTACGTTTATTCCGGGGAACGTGTCGGTCGCGCCCTGCTCGGCTTTGAATTCGCGGATGAAGCCGACCACAACGCCTTTCCTGATGTTCTGGCGGGCGCCCATGCCACCTACCGTGCGTACGAACCGGTTTCGGCGGAAGTCATGCAGCGAATCCTGGGTTAATCCCAACGCGGCGGGCTTTGACATACTCCGCTTTGCCATCTCCTCAGTCACCTTATAATTCAATAGCAATGCCCACCACGCAACTCATCTTCACCGCGGTCATGCCGATCTTCCTGGTCATTGGTGCCGGCTTTCTGGTACGGAAGCTCGGTTGGCTCGACGCGGAGGCGGACCGCAGCCTGATGTCGGTCGTGGTCAACCTTCTCTACCCCTGCTTCATCTTCGACCACATTCTCGGCAATGATGCGCTACGGCAGCCTTCCAACATATTGCTGCCACCCTTGGTCGGCCTCACCACAATTGTAGCCGGCTTTGCCCTGGCCATGCTGGTGGCCCGCAAATTCGGACTCGGCGACCAGCGAGAATGCCGCACCTTTGCCTTTACGACGGGCATCTACAACTACGGCTACCTACCGATTCCGATCATTGCACTCCTCTTTGACCGCGAAACAACCGGTGTACTTCTGGTTCATAACCTTGGAGTGGAAATTGCGATGTGGACCCTGGGCGTGGGCTTCATCCTTTCGGCCAATGATCCGAAATCCGCTTGGCGCCGTATCTTCAGCGGCCCCGTCATCGCGATCCTGCTGGCCACACCACTGAACCTCCTGCAAATCGACCAGCGGATGCCCGACATGTTCATCGAGTCGATTTCGCTGCTCGGACAAAGTGCCATCCCACTCGGACTCCTCTTAACCGGGGCAACCTTTGCGGACCTGGCCGCCGGAGTCAAAATGAAGGAGAACAAACGGCTGCCGGTCATCGGCTGCCTGCTCCGGCTCGGAATACTGCCCGCCCTCTTCCTGCTCGTCGCGTTTATACTCCCCTTGCCGAGCGAATTGAAGGCGGTGATGTGCATTCAGGCGGCCATGCCCTGCGGCGTGTTCCCCATCGTACTGGCCAGACACTTCGACGGATCGCCCGAGGTCGCCCTGAAACTGGTACTCAGTACGACCCTAATCAGCCTCGTCACGATTCCACTATGGATTACAATCGGACTCAAGCTGCTGGGCTTGCACTCGTAAATATCCCCAGGTCTAACCCAGCATCAAGCAACCGTCCTCATAGAGGCTGGCAGCTTGGAGCGCAGATAAACGACCAAATCGGACACACGGATCGGAGCCTCGCTGGCAAAAGCATCCAAGAAGGACATGTCCTCTCCCCAGGTCACCAAGGGCTGCACGGGCGCACCGTCCTTGACCTGGGCAAGGCCGATCGATGCCATCAATCCATTGCATAGGCAGCGCTTGCCCACGGTTTCTTCGGCCGAACCGCCCTTCTTTTCATAGACATGAGCGGGCGCAACCGGGCAACGGTAGCCGACTTCACCGGACTCCGTACGGTAGAGTTGGCGCAAGTAGCCGAGATCGCAGGGATAGCGTGGTTCCTCACCGTCGTTGCAGGCGAGATCAACCCGCTTGAAAGGATACCCGGTCGGAGAAGCCTGATAGTCCGTAATGACATCCAAGTTTCCGGAGCGGTAAAGTTCGATCACCTCTGCCTTGATTTCAGGCAGCATCCCGGATTCCTCGGTACAGGCGAAAGCCGTTCCGACCTGGATCCCCTGGGCTCCCAGAGCCAGCGCGTCCAGCAGCTTGTCCGGCGAGGCATAGCCCCCGGCCAACCAGAAAGGGCGCCCCAGCTCGGCAATCTTCGAAATATTGCAGATATCACGCTCGCCATAGCCGTCCTTGCTCCGGGGCGGCGCATTATGGCCACCTGCGGAATAGTGCTCCACCACAAATCCGTCAACGTAGCCACTGGCTTTCTTGACGAGCGTTTTGGCCAGGACTTCCGAAGAAATAATAGCCAGAAATTTCGGGCGGCTCAGGGGTTTGGCATCCTGCGGCAGATGCGCCATCGGGTCCAAACACATGCGGGGTGCCTCACCACAGGGGAAGCCGGCAACTGACATCTTCAGCTCGGCAGGCTCCAGACGCGCGAGCGCATCCAAAACAGCCGGAATACCGATCGGAATACCGCCTCCCATCAAAACCGCATCCACTCCCGCCAGCATCGCCCCAAAAATCGAGGCAAGAGTCGGCACCTGAATCTTCTCAAGCAAATTGATGCCCACAAAACCATTGTGCCCCTCTTTCGCCAAGTAGATCTCAACGAAATTCGCGACGATACAGAGCTCGACCTCGGCGATCCCCATGTCGACCACCGGCAGCGGCTTCATTTTGTAGGGGGCGTCTGCGGCCTTGCCACCAGGGATAAACCAGCGATCCACAATCGGCTTGACCATTTTAGGATAGGGAAAGGCGGCCAACGCGCGTCGCATATGCCCGTCCGGATCGCCATCCTGCAGGCGGCGAATCAGGACGCTGTCCAAGGCAGTCCCGGACACGACTCCCAACTCACCACAAGTTGAGACCGCACGGGCAAGGCGCCAATTGGACACAGCTACGCCCATCCCGCCTTGAATTATCATTGGCAAATTCTTGTCGTTTCCTGTTTCCATCTTTTTCACTACTTTCGCTGTGTGCGCGCACTCCAGCCATTAATCCTGCTTACAACGACACTAAAAAAGAATACAGGTTTCTTATAAGTTCTGCTGCTACCTGCTAGGAGGAAACTTGCATCTGCACTCGGATACGGGCAGCATGGCCGGATGTCACTCGCCCAGAATTTTTTTGAACTCTCCAACTCATTGCAGGCCAATGCTTATAACCAAAATTTGGAGGTACTAAAATCCGCCGGAAAGATGATCGCCCGGTCCATCGCAGCCGATGGCGTACTCCACACCTTCGGCAGCGGACACTCCCAGATCCTGGCTGCCGAAATTGAGCGACGCGCCGGCGGCCTGGTTCCCGTCAGCAGTATCAACGACCCCGCCGACGGCTGGCCCGAGCAAATTCCGGGCTACGGCAAACGGCTTTTCCAGCGCTATGCCTACCAGTATGACGTGCAAGCAGGCGATGTCGTATTGGTGATCTCCAACTCCGGCCGCAACGCCAGCCCGATCGAAGTCGCGATGGAAGCCAAGGAAAACGGGCTCAAAGTCATCGCCCTGACCTCGCTGGAAATGTCCAAGGCGACCAACTCGCGGCACCCATCGGGCAAGAAACTCTACGAAATCGCCGACTACGTCCTCGACAATGGCGGCGTGCCAGGCGATGCCGCAATCGACGCACCCGGATTCGCCTACAAAGTCGGCCCGACCTCGACCATGAGCGGCGCGCTCCTGCTGAACCTGCTCAACATGGAGATCATCGAGAACCTCATCGCCCTGGGCGTCACCCCACCCACCTATGTCAGCCAAAACGCCGACGGCGGCGCCGAACACAACGAGGCACTGGCCACGAAATACCGCCATCGCATTCGGCGCCCTATTTAATCGTCAAAATAGAATAGATCATTGCATGCACATAAGTTCGTTAGTACAGATAACGAAATGAGACACATACTCCTATTTTTCTTGGCTGTAATATGCTGCCATGGGTCGGAACTGGTGCAGAAGGCAGATCTGATCGAACAAATACTCGAACAAACGAGCGAGGAGGAAATCCTGAATACATTCGAAGGCGTTTCGATCATGGGCGCATCACTGCACGCGATTCAGACGCGGGGCGAAAGTACTGAAAGCGAAAAGGCCTTCAAAGCCAAAATATCGGGAATCATTCGCGAAACAGTGGGAACTGCCGCAATCGACACATTTACATCTGAGGAGTTAAAACGCTTGAAGGAACTACACGAAGGCACCGAAACAGAACGGAGCATTGCGCTCAAGACGCTGTGCCTCAGCATTTCAAACAAGCCATACGCCATGCAGAAATTCAGCAAGGTCGTCATAGAGCAATCACAATCAGACTTTCAACACGTTCGTGAAGTCAGCCGCGAAAAGATGATACGCAACAATCTCCGTCAAATCGCCAGCGCGGCCGACCAATACTTCCTTGAGACGGGGAAAGACACGGTCAAGCTGCAGGAACTTGTCGGCCCTCAAAAGTATATAAAAATCATACACCCAGCCAAAGACGAGACCTACCCCGAAACCATCACTAAGAAAGACAAGAAAATCATCGCCACGCTATCTGACGGCAGTGTGATCGCGATCAACTTCTAAGCTCTGTACCAAGGAAGATGTCCGGCAATTCGCCCCACTCGACATCCGGATCGGCGGTGATACGGGCGATCTTGTCATCCATCGCCTGCCACTGTTCCTCAGTGCAGAGCTCGTAGCTGTGGCCCCAGAAGTAGAAGAGGCCACAATTTGATGCCTTGGCCTGCTCGTACAGCTCCCAGAATTGTTCAGAGTGGAAGTGGCAGTCCGAATGGAAGAACATCGGGTCTTCCACCGGCAGGCAGGGTGTCGCATTCTTGGTCGTGCGCGCGTAGCAATGCCCCGCTTCGCGGACGACATCGGCCGTAGCTTGGTCGCAGTCGCCGAAAGGATAGACAAAACCGTGTATGGGTTGCTGGAACCAATCCTGCAAAACCTTGCGGGCATCCACCACTTCGCTCTTCCAGTCTTCCAACGGAATCCGCGTTGGCCAAGGGTGGCTCATGCTGTGGTTGGCAATGGTGAAGCCTTCGTAGACCGCCAGAAGCTCATCCTTGGCCAAACGCTGAATCGTCTTGCCCCACTTCTCATTAAACCCGCCCTCGCGCTGCGCTTTGTGTGACGCGGGGTTCAAGTTAAACGAAGCCTTGGCCCCGTGTTTGCGAAGAATCTCGATCAGACGGATGTCATCATTGACCCCGTCATCCCAGCATTGAACGACTTTCATGGTATTTGAGTGGAGGGTTGTGCTCCGTCACAACCGAAGTGTTGTCAGTTAATTCTTTGAGCATGCGAGGCAACGACGGAGCGTTGCCCTCCTAGATCACAGCCCCATCATGAATTCAAACGTCGCCTCCGGTGCACCCGGCAGACCTTCGTGACCGAAGTCCGGATAGATCAGATTCGACTTCTCCGATTGGATTGCATTGTAGGCAGCAAACTGAGTCGAAGGCGGACAGATATTGTCGATTAGGGTAATCGCCATAAGCACCTCACCTTTGATGCGTGCCGACAAATGGCTGACATCGATATAGCCCAGCTTTTCAAAGATGGCATCCTCCCGTTGATGCAGCGGGTCGAACCGGCGAAAGTAATCGCGCAAACCGGCGTACGCATTCTGGTCGAGGTCCATAGTCCACACACGCTTGTAGTCGCTCAGGAACGGAAACTGTGAATACACACGCTTGATGCGAGGCTCCAGGGCCGCACATGCCAAGGCCAACGCACCGCCCTGGCTGCCGCCGGCCACACCCACACGGGTCGCATCGACATCGCCAAGGCCCATCACGATACGGGCCATCAACGCTGTATCCAAGAATACATTACGATAGTACATTTTCTCGGGAACATCATCGAGCCCCTTGATAATGTGACCGTGCAAGGTATTCCCCTTGGTCGGGACTATATCCTCGGACAATCCGCCCTGCCCCCGGCAATCAAGACCGGCGACCGTATACCCGGCCGCGACATAGGGCAGCATTTCAATCCAATGCGGCGCCGCACCGGTATACCCATGAAAGAAAAGCAAGGCCGGCCGTGGACCAGCAGGCGCGTTGAGGGGCGTCGCAAGCTTGGCATGAACCCGCGCACCACCGGTACCTGTAAAATGCATGGACTGGCACTTTGCGTAGGGCGCTTGAAATTCCGCATCCGAGAAAGCAAGCTCCGGATCCAGGGCATCCAACTCGGCTAGGCCCTTGTCCCAAAAGGCGTCAAAGTCTGCAGGCTTCGGATTGCTGCTCGTGTATTCAAGTAGTTGTTCTAGGGGTTTATCGACGACTGGCATAAACACGATCCAATAAGGCCCAACATTCGGATGGCAAGCTAGAGGAAATTCAAAGTCGTTAAATAACCCGAACTACTAGCGAAGATCGCAATACGTTACGAACCAGGAAACAGGTTTAATTGGAGGGAGCCAGCGGCAGTGAAACCGTGAAAACAGTCCCGTAGACCGGATCGCTGGAAAAGTTCAGCTGTCCCATCAAGGACTGCTCGGTAATAAGCTTGGAGCTGTAAGTACCGAGTCCACGCTGAGTCCCCTTGGTCGAATAGGACCGCTTGAATATCTGCAGCTGGACTTCAGGAGGGATCACTCCCTCATTGCGAACCCGGAAGATACCCCGATCCTCCGAACGAAAGAATTCGAGCTGAACCACGCCCCCCGGAACCGTCGCCTCAAGCGCGTTCTTGACAAGGTTCCCCATGACCCGGCGCAACAATCCGGGGTCGGTACACAAGGCAAAACCCTCCGAAACCGGACTGACCTGAAGCTCTTTCCCACGCGCCATCTCGCTGCACTGGTAGTGAGACATAATGCGGGCTACGATATCGCCGGCCTGGGCTGAAACGAGATCGGGTACCAACTCGCCGGCTTCCGCCAGAATAAACTGCTGCTGGGAGTGAATCTCCTCGATCAGCTGGCAGGACAGGTCGTGTATCATGGCCCCGTACCCGGAAGCCTCTCCATCCGCACACAGGAACTCGGACAAGCCATGAATCCCATTCACGGTATTGAGGATATCGTGAAAGAAGATCCGCTCAAGGGCCTCCTGGCGCTTGAACTGGGAAATATCAGTGAGCTGAAAGAGCGTAAAGGACTCCCCGCCAAGCGCGTAAGGAGCCGCATGCACCTTAAAATTCATAGCCGAGCCGTCTTTCATAGAGAGTTGGCACTCACCTTTGGTCGCCACCAATGCCTCGTTCGCAAGGAGGATCGAATGCAAGGCTCCGCAAACGCTGCAATACGCAGTCGCGCCACAACCGTTACCCGAAGACGATCCCGCATGAATGCATCCCGCCAGATGCCCCGGCCGAAGTCCCTCGATCCGCTCTCTCGATTCGATCCCGAAAAACTCCATCGCCGCCCGGTTCACAAACACCACTTGCCTGGATTGGTTCAAAACCAGAATCAAACCGGGAAGCGAATCCAGCAAATTCACCACCTCAGGCCTCTCCCGGAAAATACCACACTGCCGGGACAGCTCCGCCACCGGCACAAGTTCGTCCGAAGAAAAACACCCCGGTTGGAGTCGCTCTCCCTCCACATACGGACTTTTACTGAAGCCGGCCATACACGAATGGTAAAAGGGCGCAGGGTATAGCGAAGCAAACGCTCGTCAATCAATGATTGTATAACAAACCCGTAAAGATAAGCCAAAGCTGGCCACAAAAGGTGTGCCAAAGCTACCTCGACTGGAGGCGCAGCTTATTCAAACGATGGCTCCGACATAGATCCATCACCAGGGTCACGTGTTTGAGCGGCGCGTCCTCGTCGGCGATCAGCAAAACAGGCATATCCGGGGTGGTATCACCGGCCAATTGAACCAATCCCTCCAATTGCTCCTTGTCCACCGGCCGGTCATTATAGAAAAACTCCCCCTCGGCACTCACTGCGATCAATATCTGCTCCTTGATCTCGTTCTTACCTGCCGTCTCGATCTTGGGTACGGTAATATTCAGGACACTCACCTGCTTAAACTGCATGGTCACGAGAAAGAAAAACAGCAGAACCGTGAGCACATCGACCAGCGGGACGATGTTGATGGCGGGAGGCCGGCGTCTTCGATTGACCAGTGACATGGCTCAAGCCTTGGGTTTCCGGGAGAGCTCGGTCATGCATTCCACACCCACACTGATCCGGGCTGCCAGCGACTCGACGCGACGCAGCAGGTAAGCGTGGGCGGCCAGCGAAGGGATCGCAATCGCAAGGCCAAGGATGGTGGTATTCAGCGCCAGAGCAATCCCCTTGATGAAGGCAGCCGGATCCGGCAAACCGGTATCCGCCGAAAACCCGCCGAAGACCTGGGTCAGGCCGGTCACGGTCCCGAGCAGCCCCAATAATGGCGCTGCCCCAATCACCACCTCGAGCAGGAAGATTCCCCGCTCCATCCGGCTGACCTCCAGGCGGGCAAAGGCATTCAAAGCGTCGGGATCGGGCTTGCGTTCTCGGTAGAATGAAACGATGCGCCCCGAGACGGAATCCAGATCCGCTTCCACCTGCTTCAGATCGCCGAGCACAAACGCATCCACCAGATGCTTGGGAATCACCCGTGAATTCCGCAGGGCGATCAGTCGCTCTATAGTGATAAAGACCGCGAGAAAAGAACAGGCCGCAAGCGGATAGATAAAGATACCGGCGTTGGAGAGTAGATCCATAATTTAAGAGATAGGAGACATCACTCGGAGGTCATAGGCAAGCAATCGATCATGAGGAAGAAATGGCCGAATACGAAAAAGGCGCAACTTCCGCTGCGCCTTTTGTCTGATATGAAATCAATTTGTTCCCCGATTACATGACTACCAGGATCGCGTGAATCACGGCCGGTATCCAAAAGAGGAAGCAGAGGATGATATTGATGATTAGGCCTTTGCCGGCCCCCTGCTTGAGGAAAACCGCAAGCGGAGGAAGCAGGATGGCCAGAATGATTAATACGATTTTATTATCCATAGCTGTGATTAGTTAGTGTGAGTATGTTTATGTCGAATTGACACCATCACACTAGCAATCATCGGGCCGAAGTCACGCCTGCATGTAGGGCAAGCCGGCCGCCACGGCGTCCACTTCCTTCCCCCCGCTAATCAGTTCGTCAAGCGGATCGTAGGTCCCGCTCATGAGGCTGTCACGGGCGCCGGCCTTGATATCGCACGGCACCCACTGGTCGCCGAACCAAATTTTGTGAGACTCGACATTGATCGTGATTTCGAGCTCCGGATTCCGTTCGATCGCATCCTGCAAGAGCGCACGGTCCTCATCAGAGGCGGTCACACAGACAATCCCGAGATTGGTCGAATTGCCAAAGAAGATCTCGGCGAAGCTGCCGGCAATCACAGCATTGAATCCGGCGCGCATGATCGACTGGGGCGCGTGCTCTCGCGAGCTGCCGCAGCCGAAATTATTGCCACTCACAATAATGCTGGCATCGGCGAAACGCGGATCGTTCAAGTTATGTTTCTTATCCTCCCCGCTTTCGGTCTTGCGGACGTCATAGAAGAAGTATTCGCCAAGACCGTCGAAGGTGATGCACTTCATGAAACGAGCGGGGATAATACGGTCGGTGTCAATGTCGTCACCGGGGATGTACACGCCCTTGCCGGCGACTTGAGTGATAGGTGTGGAAGCCATAGCTATAAAATTTGGAAATTAGAATTACGAAAGAAGAATACCGTTAAGCCATTGCCGGCTCGGCGACACCGAAAACCTCGCGGGCATCGGAAACCTCACCGGTCACCGCGGCCGCAGCGACCATCAGCGGGCTCATCAGCATGGTGCGCCCGGTCGGGCTGCCCTGACGGCCCTTGAAGTTGCGGTTCGAAGAACTCGCACACAGCTGGTCACCGACCAACTTGTCCGGATTCATAGCCAGACACATGGAGCAACCGGCAGCGCGCCATTCGAAGCCCGCATCCTTGAAAATCTTATCCAAACCAAGTTGTTCGGCGATCTGGGCAACCACTTGCGAACCCGGCACCACGATGCCCTGGACGCCCGCAGCAACCTGACGGCCCTGAACGTACTTGGCGACTTCCTGAAGGTCAGACAGGCGTCCGTTAGTGCAGGAACCGATGAACGCGACATCGATCTTTTTGCCCTTCACCGGAGACCCGCCTTCGAACTTCATGTGCTCAAGCGCTTCGGCAATGGAATCGCGATCCGACTGGGTCGCGCCCTCTTCGACAGCGGGGATATTCTCGTCAATGCCCACGCCTTGGCCCGGAGTGATCCCCCATGTGACGGTCGGCTGGATGTCAGCTGCATCGATATTCACCACATCGTCATACTGGCAGTCCACATCCGAGGCAAAGCCCGCCCAACGCACGACGGCAGCATCCCAATCGGCTCCCTTCGGCGCATACGGACGACCCTTCAGGTATTCGAAAGTGGTTTCATCCGGATTCACATAGCCCACGCGAGCACCACCCTCAATCGACATGTTACAAACAGTCATGCGCTCTTCCATGGTGAAATTGTCGAAGACCGTGCCAGCGTATTCGTAGGCATAACCGGTACCGCCCTTGGTACCAAGCAGACGGATGATATGAAGAATCACATCCTTGGCGTAGACACCCGGACGCAAGCTACCGTCCACATTGATACGGCGGACTTTCAACTTATTCAGCGCAATCGTCTGGGTCGCCAGAACATCACGGACCTGACTGGTACCGATACCAAAGGCAATCGCGCCGAAGGCACCGTGCGTGGAGGTGTGCGAGTCACCACAGGCAATGGTTGTACCCGGCTGGGTGATCCCCTGCTCGGGACCAACAATGTGCACAATCCCCTGATGCCCGGTATTGGTATCAAAAAAGGTGACTCCGTTCTCCGCACAGTTCTTACGCAGCTCCTCAATCATGCCCTGGGCAAGTGGATCGCTGTAAGGCTCCGCCACTTCATTGGTCGGAACGATGTGGTCGACAGTTGCAAAAGTACGATTCGGAAACTTCACCGACAATTTCTTATCCCGCAGCATACCAAAGGCTTGCGGGCTGGTCACCTCATGAATCAGGTGCGTGCCGATCAGCAATTGCGTCTGGCCGTTGGCCAACTCGCGCACAGCGTGCGCTTCCCATACTTTTTCAAATAAGCTCTTGCCCATAGTTATCTCCTGTGAAGGGGTTTCATTCTCAAAAGCGTCTCAATAAGGAGAGATTTCCGCCCTCTGGCAACCGCAAAGCGTAATTTTCATCTGGGCCCGGCATGAATCCAGCCTCCGGGGGCTGCGTCCGCCCCGGGGCGGGGAACTGGCAACAAAAAAACCCGCAGCCTTCGACTGCGGGTTTTTGCAAAACGAACCAGGGGTAACCTTAGAGCGCAGCCTTCAGACCAGCGCCGGCCTTGAACTTAACAGCCTTGGAAGCCTTGATCTTGATCTTCTCGCCAGTTTGCGGGTTGATCCCGTCACGGGCTGCACGCTTAGTTACAGTGAAAGTGCCGAAACCGATCAGTTGGACAGTCTTGTCCTTCTTGATGCCCTTTTTCACACCCTCGAGAACGGCTTCGATAGCGCGCTCAGCGGCTGCTTTAGAGGTGTCTTTACCGAGTGATTTTTGCACTTCTGCAACGAGTTCTGCTTTGTTCATATATGTGTAATGTACGTTGAGGTTGATTGGTGTAATAACCGTCATCAAGCAGACGGCTCCAAAATCGCATCGTCAACAGTAAATCCGCTCCAAGGCCCTATTTTTTCAGGATTAGAGCCCCTCAATCGGCCTGAACGGGCGTGATCAGCCACTTCCACCGTCTTGCCGAGCCTCAATCACCTGTTTCAAGAGGTTCTCAGTGGCTTCCAATTTCGAAATTCCACGTTCTTCGGAGAGCTGGCCCGCCCGTTTCAACAACTGAGAGGCCATGGTTCGCGCCTGTAATTCAGACGCCCCCCAATGCTGGAAAAGCCGGGTTACCTGCTCCAACTCTCTCCCCGAACCGGGCGCGCTCATTCCGGCTCCTTTCGCAAGGGACCGGACAGACGCAAGTTCGCGCCGGCACAATCCAAATCATGTGCCGAAGCAACCACGTAGCGCAACTTGAGAAGCGCCACGCCAGTCCAAGCTTTGCCATTATAATATGCCGTACGCAGCTCCCCGATCGTTTTCCCAGCGGAATTGACAAGCATCATCGGCAAAACGGGGAGTTCCCCCCGCCCTTCCACAACGAATAAGGCACGCTGGGATTTGCCCACATTTTGCATGCGGGCCACAACCTCCTGGCCGAGGAAGCAGCCTTTGCTAAAAGAGACGGCATCCCGCTCCAAACCACCTTCTCCGGGAAGGTCTCCCGGTCCGATCTCGGCGGGGACAGCAGGAAACCCCGCACGGACACGCTCCAGCTGTATCCACTCATCCGATACGAACTCCGGATCCTCCTGCAAGCGCCCCAGAAAAGCGGACCGATCTTCAGCACAGTCAAAGACAAATTCACAGGCCGGCCGGCCCGAACGGCGGGATGGCAGCAGACGCAGGCCATCCCTATCGAGAAACCGTCCCGCGGGGGGAATGGCAAGCCCCATACGATCCAGGATACCGGGCAAATCCTCCCCGACCAGGCAGAGGCCTGAAGCAGCCGGCTCCGGCTCGATCACAACCTCATCGGCAATGATATGATGCTCGAGCTTTTCCCGGATACGATCAACCGGGCTATGGAGACTGTAGATCCGGAAGGATTCGTCCCCCTCGCAACAGACATACCCATCCGCCACCACCTTCCCCTTCACGTCCAGCCACAAGCCATACACACATTGCCCTGCCTCAAAAGGGCGCAAGTCGTTGGAGAACTGGCTTTGCAGAAAGTCGGCAGCATCCTCATCGGTCACACGGAGCCTCGCGGCCCATTCAAAACTGTGTACATAGAGCTTCCCCATAGCGCGAAACTGTGGGCATATGGCCTGATTTTCAACCCGAGATCGTCAGAATTCGGGCTTGTTCCTGAACCCGCAGTTCGTTACACCTCCCCGCCTTGTGAAAAAAGTCACCGACATCAATATTACTTCGAAGACGCTCCTGCCGACACCGGTCGAGCTCTGCACGGAGATCCAGAGAACCGACAAAGCGGAAAAATTTGTAGCGGAAAGCCGCGAAGCCATTCACCGTATCATTTTCGGAGATGACCGCCGCCTGCTGGTCGTGGTGGGCCCCTGCTCCATCCACGACATCGAATCCGGCCGCGAGTATGCGCGCAAGCTGGCCAAACTGGCCGAAGAGGTAAAGGACCGCATGCTTCTGGTCATGCGCGTCTATTTTGAAAAACCGCGCACCACGGTGGGCTGGAAGGGTCTGATCATGGACCCCAAGCTGGACGGCACCAGCGATATACCCGAAGGGCTGCGCATTGCCCGTCGTTTCCTGCGCGAAGTGATCGAGATGGGGGTTCCCACCGCCACCGAGCTGCTGGATCCGATCACACCGCAATACATCGCGGACCTGGTTTGCTGGTCCGCCATCGGAGCCCGCACCACCGAAAGCCAGACGCACCGTCAAATGGCCTCCGGACTTTCCATGCCGCTCGGCTTCAAGAACGGCACCGACGGCGGGCTGACGGTTGCCATCAACGCGATCAAGGCCGCAAGCCAGCAGCAGACTTTTCTCGGCATCGACAACGAAGGCCGCGCCAATGCTCTGACAACCAATGGCAACCCGTACTGCCACATCGTCCTTCGCGGCGGTTCCCACGGCCCGAACTATGGTGCCGACGACGTGGCTCAGGCCCGCGAGAAACTAACCTCGTCCGGCCTCGTTCCCGCCATCATGATCGACTGCAGCCATGCCAACAGCGAAAAGGATCCGGCCCGCCAACCCGAGGTTTTTGCCGAACTGGTCCGCCAAAGCCTGACAGATACCACCGTCATCGGCGGGATGGTCGAAAGCAACCTGAACTTCGGCAACCAGGCTTTCCCCCAACCGGTCGAAGACCTGAAATACGGCATATCCATCACCGACGGTTGCATCGACTGGGCAACAACCGAGCAGATGATCCGGGAGGCACACAGCGCACTGGCCCCAATCTTCAGTTCTAACGAATCCCATTAGGCCGACTTCTGTCTAAACCCACTGGGGAGATAGGCTTCAAAACGGCTGTCTTCCTTTCTAGTTCTCCTTCGATCCCTACAACCCGAAAACAAGATATTATGAGCAAAGAACCCATCCGTGTCGCAGTCACCGGGGCAGCCGGAAATATCGGCTATGCCCTCCTCTTCCGAATCGCTTCAGGCGCCATGTTCGGCCCCGACCAACCGGTCGCCCTGAACCTGATCGAAATCCCTCCGGCCCTCGACGCCCTCAAAGGCGTGGTCATGGAACTGGACGATTGCGCCTTCCCGCTGCTCAAGGATGTCGTCGCGACGACCGACATGGACGAAGGCTTCAAGGACGTAAACTGGGCGCTCCTCGTCGGCTCCGTACCCCGCAAGGCAGGGATGGAACGCGGTGACCTGCTCGCCATCAACGGCAAGGTGTTCACCGGCCAGGGCCAGGCAATCGGCAAGAATGCCGCTCCGGACGTCCGGGTGCTGGTGGTCGGCAACCCCTGCAACACAAACTGCCTGATCGCCATGAACAATGCCGAAGGCGTACCGAACGACCGCTTCTTCGCCATGACCATGCTGGACGAAAACCGTGCCAAGACTCAACTGGCCCAGAAGGCCGGCGTGGAAGTGACCGAAGTCACGAACATGACCATCTGGGGCAACCACTCCGCCACCCAATACCCGGACTTCTATTCGGCGCAGATCAGCGGCAAGTCCGCCGCCGAAGTCATCGGTGACGAAGCTTGGCTGAAGGACGAATTCATCCCGACCGTGCAAAAGCGTGGCGCCGCCATCATCGCTGCCCGTGGTCTTTCCTCCGCCGCTTCTGCAGCCAACGGCATCGTTGATTCCGTGCGCAAGCTCACCACACCGACTCCGGCAGGTGACACCTTCAGCATGTGCCTCTGCTCCGACGGCAGCTACGGCACTCCGGAAGGCCTGATCATCTCGTTCCCCTGCCGCACTGACGGCACTCAGATCGAGATCGTCAAGGACGTCGATATGAACGACTTCAGCCGTGCGAAGTTCGATGCTTCCGTCAAGGAACTGGAAGAAGAACACGAAGCGGTCAAAGACCTGCTCTAAGCACACAGACACAACCAATCCTTTCCAAAAGCCCGGCACACGCCGGGCTTTTTTCGGTTTTCATGCCGAGACTCAAGTTTCACCACGAAGATCACAGGCTAAGTATTGACTCAGAATCCATGTTCTCCGAAAAAATCCTTCAACGCGTCCCCACAGGCGCATCCCGTTACTAACAGAGCATGCTGCCCTATCTCCATATTCTCGTCCGAGTCGAAGACGATGGCTCCCTCCATGCCCTGGGCGCATTCACTACAAAGGAGAAACAACTGGCCTACCAGAAGGCCTCCGGACTGGCCGACAATCAAGTACGCTTTGATTTCTACAACGGCCCCTTTGAGGAGGAGATAAAGGTGATTTATGCAGGTCACCGGCGGTGGAACATGGACCGCTTCCAACTGGGTGGCTACTTCAAAAGCGAAGGCGAAGCCTGGACCTGGGTGACCCAGGAGGGCTATGTCAGCGTGCTTCGCATCGACACATCCTACGAGGAGGAGCGGATACTGGAGAAGGAGGCACTGGAACGCTACGCGAAACTGCAGAAGCGTTGGCGCCTCGCCTCCTATGAGGATCTTATTGCGCGGGAAGGCGCAGAAAAGGCCCGGGCCAATATCGTCCTCCGCTTCTACGAAGATGCCCTCGAGTCCTTCAAGCCGAAGTCGCAACGAGACATCCGCGCACTTTACGCACTCGTGATACTCATCCTCGCGATGCCCATTGCTGTCTTTTTCTTTCTAAGTAGTGCACCGGAATACGGTGAAGACATGGAAAGCGTCAACTGGCTGCCGGAATATGCCAGCATGGTCTCCTTCTACCGGTCTTCGCAAGTGCAAGTCTATGAATTCAAGGTCAGCGCGAGTAACTTCAAACGCTGGGCCGAAAGCCAGGGCATGGTCGTCCGCCGTCTGGCAGGCAAAGAAATACTCAGCCGCTACAAAGCCTACATCCCAACGGATCTGAGCGAGTCCGGCAATCCAGCCAAGACGGACGGCAACTTTAGTCCGGAAGATTTCAGCGTCTGGCAGAATGCCATCAGCATCAGTCTCAGCGAAGGACTGATCGCCGAAAGCGACGCCGGCGCCTACGCGCTTTATGACCCACAAACCGGAAAAGCCTACTTCGAGCACTTGATCGGTTTTTAGCCGAGGCTTCCGACAGCATGGTTTTTGGCATTAAAACTGACGCCTCAGCTTGCAAAAATAACCAAACTCGCGTAGTTAGCGAATAGGCAAAACACCCTAGAGGATGAAACAGCATACTACCAATGCATTCTCTCTGATCGAGCTGATGGTCGTGGTGACGACAATCGGTCTGCTTGCTTTATTGGGTGTACCAGGCATTCGCAAGACCACCGAGCGGGCCGAGGCAACGAGTGCCGCCAACAACATCCGAGTCTTTGCGGATGCAGTTGAATTCTACGCGACCTCGCATGGCAGCTACCCCAGCTACATGACTTATACGAACATGCCTCCGGATGTCAGCGCCTACCTGCCCAGTTTTTGGAAGGATGGGTCCTATAGCTGGTTCTATAACAGCACAGAGGACTTCACCTATGTTTACGTCTACGGCATGAAGTTTACACCCGAACAAGGCGTTCAACTGGACACCATCCTCGACGACGGTAATATCGCGACCGGCAACCTCCGCGTGGCCTACAACGGCAGCGGCATGGTATACTTGTTTGCAAACAACAGCGGCCTGCTCTAGTAAGGACCGTGATGCGGAGAGCGTAAAAAGCATTCGACCTCCGCTCTCGAATGCCTGATCCTGTCAGCGCAATGGAACCGATCCAGACCATTTGTTTTGCCGTTAACACCACAAAGCCGGGAGCGGAAGATGCCGCCCGCTATCTTGCCGGCTTGGCGGAATGCGAGGGCGTCAAGACCTGCATCACCACCGACTACCCGCTACCGACTGACGCTTTGGCCGGGCAGGACCTTTGCTGTGCGATCGGCGGAGACGGGACTCTGCTCGGCGTACTTGACGCAGCCTTGGAATCCGGAGCCGCAGTCCTCGGCGTCAACATGGGCAAGCTCGGCTTCCTCGCCACTTTCACCCAGGAAGAAGCCGCCAAGGACTTACCCGCCCTGATCCAGGGACATTACAGTATCGCAGAGCGTTCCGTGCTTTGCTGCACCAACCAAGCCGGTGAATCCGTCTACGGCCTGAATGATGTGGTGATCAAGGAAACCGAAGGCCGGGGCCTGATTCGTCTCTGCGTCTCCTCCAATGGGAATACCGTATCGGAATACCATTGCGACGGCCTGATTTTTGCCACACCGACCGGATCCACCGCCTACAACCTATCCGCCGGCGGTCCGATCATCGGACCACTCGTCAGCGCGATTGCCATGACCCCGATCTGTCCACACACCTTGGGGAATCGTTCGGTCATCTTCGACCAATCCTCTAAAATCACGGTAAGCAGTGGCGAAGACGCCCCCAACCCACGCATCACCATCGACGGGCGCAACCGTTTCAAGGGGGATACGAATTTCCCCATCAGCATCACCGTCGCGCAGCGCAAGTTCCGCCTCATGCAGAATCCGGATCACTCTCATTTTGCGATCGTACGCGACAAACTGCGCTGGGGCGACCCGACCATTCGTGTGCGTTAAGCAAAGCGAGTAACAAGAACCACTCGCTAGGACACACGGAAGAGGTAACGAGCTGAATCGATCCCATGACTTTGACGGTATTAGACAACATTGCGCCCAAACAACGAAAGGCCTGCATGCAGGTCGCCGAACTCCTGCGGGATGCCGGGGGACGAGCCCTGCTGGTCGGAGGCTGTGTCCGCGACGCCTTGCTCGGCCTGCCCTGCAAGGATGTGGACATCGAAGTCTATGGCCTGTCGCCCGACCATGTCGAAAGCACGCTCAAGCCACATTTCCGCCTGGATACAGTTGGCCGGGCATTCGGGGTCTTCATCCTCAAAGGCAAGGAGATCGACTTGGCTCTGCCGCGCCGAGAATCCAAAACCGGCCCCAAACACACCGACTTCGTAGTCGAAGGCGACCCGGACATGAAGCCGGAGGAAGCCGCCGCCCGGCGTGATTTCACCATCAACGCCATCGCCTACGATCCCCTGTCCGACGAATGGCTGGACCCTTTCGGGGGCCGGGACGACCTCCGTGCCGGACGCCTGCGCCATGTCTCGGCCGCCTTTGGAGAAGATGCCCTACGGGTGCTGCGCGGCATGCAATTCATCGCCCGATTCTTACTCACGCCCGCTCCGGAAACGATCAAGATCTGTCGTGAACTGGATCCCAGGCACCTACCGGCGGAACGCCTCTGGGAAGAATGGAAGAAACTCATACTCAAAGGTCAGAAGCCCTCCGCCGGACTCGAATTTCTCCATGCCTGCGACTGGCTGCAGTACTTTCCAGAGCTTGAAGCGCTGGTCGGCTGCGAGCAGGACCCACATTGGCACCCTGAAGGTGATGTCTGGAAGCATACCCTGCACTGCCTCGATGCCTATGCACGCAACCGCATCGGCGACGAATGGGAAGACCTCATTGTCGGGCTCGCCGTGCTCTGTCATGATTTCGGCAAACCGACGACCAGCTATGTGGATGAAAAAACCGGACGTATCCGCAGCCCTCGTCATGACGTGCAGGGCGTGCCGGTCGCACGTACCTTTCTGGAACGCATGACTCGGCAAAAGAAGGTCTTCGAGGAAGTCCTGCCCCTGGTCGAACAACACATGCGCCCGCTGGCCCTCTACCGCGACGGCGCGGGAGATTCCGCCGTACGCCGGCTGGCCGCCCGGGTCAAACGCGTCGACCGCCTCACCCGTGTCGCGTATGCGGACAAGTGCGGGCGGCCTCCGATCGAGGTCGACAGCAATCCCGAGGGCGAATGGCTGCTGGCCAAGGCCAAAGCGCTGGAAATTCAGGACAATGCGCCAAAGCCGATTCTGCTGGGCCGGCACCTGCTCGAGCTTGGCGCCAAACCGGGGCCCACGTTCAGCCGCATGCTGGATGACGCCTACGAAGCCCAACTCGACGGCAAGTTCCACGACGAAGCAAGCGGGCGCGCCTATCTACGGAAAGCTTACCAAAACCACAGCGCCTGAACCGGGTTTCCCGGCCGCCGACCGGGCAGGAACCATACGGCACAATTCGAATCGGTGATCCGGTACCGGCCTCATGCTTGGAACAAATCGACCGCTCCCCTCCCCGGCAAAGGATCCGCTCTTCGGCAGCAAGAGCCCATTGCTGAAACTGTGGCGCTAGCTGCTACTCACTCCCACCGGTTCGCGCTTTTTTCAGGGCCTGTATCCGTTCAAAGCTCCCCTCCGGACCGAGATGCTGCCGCCAAGCCTCATCCCAGCTCCCAAAAGCGCTCTCGACCCGGAAGCGCTCGATGTCCGGAAGCACGCCAGTCTCTCCGTTCACGCGAAACCCATACCTGCTTGCCAGCAGCTGGCCACCTTCGCTGAAAAGAAGTTCCAGATAACGCTGGCTCCAAAGCTCTGCCTCATGTTCCCGGGCATGCATGGGCAATACGCTGACCACAGGTTCCGCCCGGATGCTGAATCCGGGGTATACCACCTCGACTCCGGAATCAACATCCATGCCTGCAAGGTAGCCCTGTGCTTCGCTTTCCCAAGTCAACAGGACATCGTCCATAAAATTGGCAAGAAAGGCTGATAATGAGTGGCGTGCTCCCGACTCAATGTAACGAATGCGCGCCGCCACCGCGTCAAACGACTCCTGGCTGCCCGGTTCAACCGGCATCCTTCGGAAGGACTCAACCAGCGCGAGATAGGCATAACGCCCGGCCGCACTCACCCGGGGCGAAGGCATCACCGTGCGCACCTCCAGGCGCCGCAGGTCCTCCCAACCTGTAATTCCCTTCGGATTCCCACGCCGGACCAGAAAAACGATGGTTGAGGAAAACGGAGAGGCCCCGTCCGGATACCGTTCCTGCCAGTCAGGCGGCACATCATATCCTCCGCGCACCAGCTCCATCATTTCGAAGGGACTGCCTAGACAGATCAGATCCGCCACCACTCCCTCGGTCAGCGAACGGGCCTGACGCACCGATCCGGCGTGTAGCGTCATCACCCGGGGCGGCGATTGCCCCTCCCAATCCATGGCTTGATAAGCCAGATCCAACTCATGCTGAAACTCACGGCTGGCATCAAAGGACAAGACGCGCAGGACCGGCCCCGAAGCGACAAAGAAGTGGAACCAGACCGCCCCGAGCAGCAACAGCGTCGCGACCGAAACAATCAAGGCCATGCGCCGACGCAAGAGATCGTAACGACCGCCGTGCTCCGTGGCCTGATCCGCTTTTTCATACAGGCTCATGATTCATTTTCCGCAAATAATCTAAGCTGGAGTGGACAAAAGTTCAACAAGTTCCGAACGTCCCTCAGCGTTCCGGGCAAAGACACGGGTGTGCCGGAATCCGACTCGGACGAGCTGGCCAGACGCGATCTTCAGTACGGAAAGATCTGCACGCGAGATTTCCGCTTCCAGCAAATCGGCCCCCATCTGTAGCGTCACGCGCCCCACACTTCCGGCTGAAAACACATGCAAGACCTTGGCTTCCATTCCAAATGGTGCAGTCAATGGTCCAATTTCGATATCATGTGGCCTCACATAGTAGGTATCCCCATTCATGCCCAGTCCCTTCAAACGGTTCACATTTCCCATAAATTCGATCACAAACGGAGAAGCCGGATAATCAAAAACTTCCTGAGGGCTGCCCACCTGCTCGACCCGCGCATGGTTCATGACAACCACTTCATCTGCCAACTCCAGCGCTTCCTCCTGGTCATGCGTCACAAAAACCGTGGTCAAGCCAATCCGCTCGTGGAAGGTACGAAGCCAACGACGAAGGTCCTTCCGGACTTTCGCATCCAATGCACCGAAGGGTTCATCCAAAAGGAGGATCTTGGGCTCAACCGCCAAGGCGCGTGCCAGCGCCACGCGTTGCCGTTGCCCACCGGACAGTTGCCCCGGCAGACGGCGCTCGTAGCCATTCAGTTGAACCAGATCCAGCAATTCGAGCACCCGCCGACGGATCACCGCCTTCTCGGGACGTCTTGCCTTTGGCCGCACTTTGAGGCCGAAGGCGATGTTGTCAGCCACCGTCATGTGCCGGAAGAGCGCATAGTGTTGAAATACCATGCCGACTCCGCGATGACGCACCGGCAGTTCTGAAACCGCTTCGCCGTGAAAGCGGATTTCACCACTGCCCGCATCCGGAAACTCCAATCCGGCAAGGATTCGTAGCAAAGTGGTTTTGCCCGAACCGCTGGGTCCGACCAAAGCGACGAGTTGGCCACTGGAAATGTCCAAAGACACGGAATCCAAGGCGACGGTCGCGCCAAAATGCTTGGATATGTTTTCGATGTGTATGCTCATAATGGGTTATCGGTTGAAGCGAGGGCCATGGGGGGATTATCGGGCTCACGTTCACCCTCAGGCAGTTCGACCGCACGTTGCGTCCACAACTCGATCGCGGATTTCAAAACCAGCGTTACCAGTGCCAGCAAGGCGAGCAGTGAAGCCACGGCAAAGGCTGCCACGAAATTGTATTCGTTGTAGAGGATCTCGACGTGCAGCGGCATGGTATTGGTGGCCTCACGAATATGTCCGGAAACTACGGAGACCGCCCCGAACTCCCCCATCGCGCGGGCATTGCAAAGGATGACACCATAAAACAGGGGCCACTTGATATTGGGCAGGGTCACCCGGCAAAATGTCTGCCAACCGGAAGCACCGAGGGTCAAGGCCGCGTATTCCTCGTCATTGCCCTGGGACTGCATCGCCGGGATTAACTCCCGGGCAACAAAGGGAAAGGTGACAAACACCGTAGCCAGCACAATCCCGGGCACGGCAAAAATAACCTGCACATCGTGTGAGTCCAACCAGGGCCCCAGCCAACCATGCGCACCGAAAAGCAGGACATAAATCAAACCGGAGATGACTGGAGAAACCGCAAAGGGCAGATCGATCAGGCTTAGCAGGATGCTCTTGCCCGGAAACTCGTATTTCGCAATCCCCCAGCTGGCACAAAGACCGAAGACGGTATTCAGCGGCACGGCGATCGCCGACACCAGTAGGGTCAGTCGGATCGCATGCAGCGCCGCCGGTTCCACAAAAGCCTCAGCGTAAGCGCCCCATCCTTGCCGCAACGCCTCGTAAAAAATCGAGCACAACGGCAACAAGAGGAACAGTAGCAAAAACGCCAAAGCAACGGCGATCAACAACCCGCCGGTCCAAGGATTGCCGTTATCGGCAGTCCGGGAGTGCGACCTTCGACTTGCTTTCAATTTGAGTCGGGAATGTGTGGCTCCAGCCATATGTATCCTGTTTTGAGTAATGAAGTCAGCCCGGAAATCGTCAGCTGATCCGCCGGTGCGACCAGCGCTGTAGCAGGTTGATTCCAAAGAGCAGAAAGAAGGAGAAGAGCAACATGACCAGAGCGATTGCAGTCGCTCCGGCATAGTCGTATTGTTCCAGTTTCGAAACGATCAGTAGAGGCGCGATTTCAGTGCGCATCGGCATATTGCCGGAAATGAAAACGACCGATCCGTATTCCCCGATGCCACGGGCAAACGAGAGGGCGAAACCGGTCAAGAGTGCCGGCAAGAGAACAGGAAAAACCACCGAGCGGAAGATCCGGAAGCGCGAGGCACCGAGCGTCGCAGCCGCCTCTTCGAGCTCGCGGTCCAAATCCTCGATCACGGGCTGCACCGTGCGCACAACGAAAGGCAGGCCCACAAAGACCAACGCGACGCCGATGCCGATCGGGGTGAAGGCCACCTGCAGGCCCAAGCCTTCAAGCCAACTCCCCATCCAACCGTTGCGCGAGTAGATCGCGGTCAGCGCAATCCCGGCAACCGCCGTGGGCAAGGCGAAGGGCAGGTCCACCAACCCGTCCAGCAACCGCCGCCCCGGGAAGCGGTAGCGCACCAAGACCCAGGCCAGCAACAATCCGAAGAGCGCATTGACCAGGCCCGCAAAGAACGCCGTGCCGAAGCTCAAACGGTAGGCCGCGAGAACGCGGGGAGAGAAGCCGGCTTCAATGAAGCCGCGCCAGCCCATTCCCGCGCTCTCGACGAAAACCGTGGAGAGCGGAATCAGGACGATCAATCCCAGATAGACCAAACTCAAACCGAGGGTCAGGCGAAATCCGGGCAACACCCGTCGTTGTTTGAGTTTGCATCGCTTCGGGAAGTTGGAATTTTCCGTGTTCATAATTTAACTACATCCGATTGATCCGTTCGGAATATCCGCAAACCTACTTCAGGTAAATCCGGTCGAAAGTGCCACCGTCGTCGAAGTGGATCTTTTGCGCCTGTTGCCACCCACCGAAGGCCCCGTCGACGGTCACCATGCGAATATCGGGGAATCGAACCAGATCCTCCTTGTCCACAAATTCGGGATTGAATGGGCGGTAGTAATGCTTGGCCGCCAGACGTTGCGCATCCGCCCCATAGAGTCCCTTCAGGTAGGCCTGCGCCAACTCCAGATTGCCCGCAGGCATGGCATTGCCGTCAACTACCGTTACCGGCGGCTGGGCAAGAATGCTCAACGAAGGCACCACGATTTCAAACTCGTCCCGCCCCAGCTTTTCTTTGGCGAGAAAGGCTTCGTTCTCCCAGGAGAGAAAAACGTCGCCGATTCCCCGCTGCACGAATGTCGTGGTCGCGCCGCGGGCACCCGAATCGAGGACAGGCACGTTTCGGAAGAGGCGAGCCATGTAGTCATGGATCTTCACTGCATCGCCTTGATACCGGTCCGACGCCCACGCCCAGGCGGCCAGATAGTTCCATCGCGCGCCGCCCGATGTCTTCGGGTTGGGCGTGATCACTTCGATGCCGGGACGAATCAGGTCATCCCAGTCCCGAATGTCCTTCGGGTTCCCCTTCCGGACGAGAAAGACGATCGTTGACGTGTAAGGCGCGCTGCCATTGGGCAAGCGGCTTTGCCAATCCGGAGGAATCTTACCTGTTCGCTCGGCGATCGCATCGATATCGTAGGCCAATGCCAAGGTCACCACATCCGCTTTCAACCCGTCGATGACCGCCCGGGCTTGCTTACCGGCACCGCCGTGCGACTGGCGTATCCGGATACTTTCTCCGGTGCTCGCTTTCCACTGTTCGACGAAGACCTTGTTGTATTCCTGGTAAAATTCCCGGGTGGGATCGTAGGAGACATTCAGCAATTCACGTGCGCCGAACACGGGGACGACCGCCAGTAAGGCGACTAGTAATCCAATCGTTTTCTTGTAGGTATTCATAACAATTCCTTTCCATTTCATTTTCGCTCGTGCCCCGGACTAAAAGGCCAGCTGTATTCGGGTTATGAATACATGCTCGTCCTCCAGGGCGGCACCGCCACCGAATCGGGTGTAATCGTAAGAAAGCATAAGCCGGAGATTATCCTCCGGATACCAGCTCAGGAAGGTCCCGAAGTTGTCGGCCTTACGCGCACTGGCCAAAGGATCGGACAGCCGCGTGCCGGTATCACCGTCAAACACGTCCTCACTGACTTCTACCCCGGCAAGACGCACGCCAGCCATCCAGGCTCCGGTGCCGCCCTCACTCAGCGTGACACCGTCATCCAGCTTCACCCCGCCGAATCCGTTCGTGCCGCCGCGGAGCACCCACGAAGCGGTCAGGGTCCAACCGAGTGTCTCGACATCCCGCGCGATTCCGCCCCGGGAAAAGCGTTGTTCGTCAAGAATCAGTTCACCGAGGAGCCCGAAGGCGCCGTTGTAATAGTAGAAGTTCGGGTTGATCCGGCTGTGATCGCCGTCGGCTTCAACGCCGCTTGCATACCGGAAAAAAGTCTCACGCCCAGGTGTGCGTTGGCGCGGAACCGCCGCACCGTCTTCGTTCCCGAAGCTGAAACCGAGACCGAAGCCAAGCCCCGCAAGCAGGGAATCGCTCTCATTCACCCAAGGCGTTGCAAACAGTCGGGCGGACATGGATTTCTGATTTCCGGTATCGGCATCGGGCCGACCGTCGTTTTCAGCTCCGTTGAAAACACCAATCTCATAGAGCAAGGTGGAATCGAAGAGTTTGCCGCTTGC
Source organism: Coraliomargarita parva (assembly GCF_027257905.1). NCBI lineage: Bacteria > Pseudomonadati > Verrucomicrobiota > Opitutia > Puniceicoccales > Coraliomargaritaceae > Coraliomargarita > Coraliomargarita parva. Next base: position 144,224 of record NZ_JAPZEI010000010.1, on the reverse strand, counting down.
TTGAATCCCGTTGTCCCGGGTCGGTGTCAGGTTTGACGCCAGACCACGTTCAACGGATGCCGTATTCGCATATCCCTGCAAGCGCTCCAGTCCCACACTGGTCTTCTGCAAGCCGGCACGCAGCCGCAAGGCATCGGAGTAGGTATAGCGCAGGTAGCTGTCGTAAAGTCCGCTGCTCTCGAAATCGTATTGCAAGCGAAAATCCCAGTCCTTGTGCAATGTCCCCCGTAACGAAGGCCTCGCACGACGAAGGTCGAAGCTATCCGTGCCGCCATCACTGCCAAACCAGCGACTGTCGAACTGGACGGCACCGTCAAGGCGCAAACCGTATCGCCCGTCGGACGAGCTCAGGCGTAGCCCCTTCTCGTCCAAGCGTATTTCCGGCATTCGCTCCATGCGCGAACCGTTCGCTTCGATAAAGGACTGCGTCCGGCTTTGCCCTTGTTCCAGCTCCACAAGACGCCGATTGAGCGCGGCCAGCTGCTGCTTCAAGGATTCGATCTCGGTATCCGTTTGTGCCGCAGGAACGGTCGGCGCGCCCGCAAGCAAAGCCAACGCGAGGACCGTGCCCCCCCGGCGGTAAATCTTGTTTGTAATCATCTAGTTTCTTTCCTTTTCGGAACGAAACCTCCGGATGTCCGGTCAGATGCGTTGATATCTCTATCGTTTTTATCGTTGCCGCCGGTTTATTCCCGGTAGGCCTTAAATTATTTATCTCGATCAACCCAGCGGGTTGCTCGCCGGTGAGCGATCCTCCAACCGGGTCTTTTCTGTGACTTCGATCTGGGTGACCTTCCCTTCGTGGACCACGATCTGGACCACGCCGAAACGGATGCCGGCCACCTTCCCGGCGACGATCTCCATCCATTGCTTGCGCGATGGTGTTTGGATTGAATTCGTTTTCATTTGTCCATTCCCTTCATAGCCGAGGTCAATTCGGCAAGAAAACCTTCCTTCGGATCCACCGGGTTGAAATCGGCGGCCCGGCTTAGGGCCCGTGTCAGATCGGCCTCCTCCCCCTCTGTATCGGCAAATGGCAAGGCCCCCCCATTACGGCGGATCTTGCGTAATGTCACCTCCACGACATTGGCCAATGTATAGCGGTCGAGAATGTTTGAAATCGCATTGCGCACATCGATCATGAGCATGCGCAGTCCGCAGTGCGTTTCGTCCGGACAACTGCACTTTTCGTAGGCGGTCTGGCTCGCACAGGCAATCGGCGCCAGCTTCCCATCCACATGGCGGATAATGTCGCCGATCCGAATCGAATCCATCGACCGCGCCAAATAATAGCCGCCGTATTTGCCGCGCTTTGTATCGATGAATCCCCCCGTCCGGAGCGAAAACAAGATCTGCTCGAGGAACTTCAAGGGCAGCTTCTCGCTCTCGGCGAGCTCTGTCACGCTCAGGTGTGGGCGTCCCAACTCCTGAGCCAAGCCTAGCTTGATCAAGGAGCGTAACGCGTATTCACCTTTACGGGTTAAATTCATAATAACTCAATGTTGATAGATTAAGTATAGTTTAAACCTCGAATAGCAAGTCCAATTTTATTTTCATTTTTCATCGGTGCTCGGCATTCGATTAAATGCCTGAATGACAGGCCATACACTTTCCGCATTCAATGTTCGACGTCCGACGTTCAATGTTCGACGTTTTCCCCATGTCCAAAACCCTTTACCTGCTCGATGGAATGGCACTCGCCTACCGCGCCCATTTTGCGCTAATCCGCAGCCCCATCTACACCTCGAAAGGCTTTAATACCTCCGCAATTTTCGGTTTTACCGGCACGCTGATCGAGCTGATGACGAATCAGAAGCCCAGCCATCTAGCCGTGGTGTTCGACACCTCGGCTCCGACGGAGCGCCATGAACTGCACCCCGCGTACAAGGCCCAGCGTGAAGAAATGCCGGAGGATCTGGCTGCCGCGCTCCCCCACCTCGACCGCATCGCCGAGGCATTCGGCATTCCGGTCCTGAAAATGGACGGCTACGAAGCCGACGATATCATCGGCACCTTGGCACATCGTGCGGAAGCGGACGGCTTCGACGAGATCTACATGGTCACCCCGGACAAGGACTTCGGCCAGCTCGTCACGGAAAAGATCAAGATGTACCGCCCCTCCCGCAAAGGCGACGGCGCGGAGATCTGGGGCGTGCCGGAAATCTGCGAGAAATGGGGGATCGAGCGGGTCGAGCAAGTCATCGACATGCTGGGCTTGTGCGGGGATGTCTCCGACAACATCCCCGGCGTCCCGGGGATCGGACCTAAAACCGCCGAAAAGCTCCTGAAACAATATGACAGCGTCGAGAACCTGATCGCACATGTCGACGAATTGAAGGGCAAGCAGCAGGAGCGGGTGCGCGACAATGCCGAACAGGCCCTGCTCTCCAAAAAACTCGCCACCATCCAACTCGATGTGCCGATCGACTGCGACTGGGACAGCCTCAAGCTGGACGAGCCCAGCAAGGACAAACTGGTGCCGATCTTTACCGAGTTCGAATTCCGCACACTCGGCAAACGGATCTTCGGCAGCGACTTTTCCGTCCAGGAAGCCGCCAACGATCTGGTCCTCATGAGCGAGGACGACGAAAAGGCGACCGCCAAGGGCACGGCCCCCGCCGGACAAATCGAGCTCCTGCCGGATATCCAATTCAAGAAACTGGCCGACCTGAAGACCAATTATCGGATTGCCGACAACCAAGACTCGCTCTCGGAGTTGGTCGGTGAATTGCGTTCGGCCGGCTACTTCGCCTTCGACACCGAGACCACCGCACTCAACCCCCGTGCCGCCGGTCTGGTCGGTTTCTCATTCTCAACCAAGCCCCACAGCGGCTGGTGGGTCCCGGCAACTGAAGCATCCATTGAAGCGTTGCGTCCGGTCTTTGCCGACGCCAAGCTCAAGAAAATCGGGCACAACCTGAAGTTCGACCTCTCGGTCTTGGCTGAAAAAGACTGCCCGGTCGAAGGGCCCTGCTACGATACGATGCTGGCCCATGCCCTGATCGACCCCGAGCAGCGACACAACCTCGACACCCTGGCCGAAGACTACCTCCAGTATTCCACCATCCGGTTCAGCGACTTGGTGCCGGATGCCAAGAAGGGCGCGATGGTCGATTACAGCCGAGTCGACCCCAAAGCGCTGGCCGACTACGCAACCGAAGACGCCGACGTGACCTTGCAACTCTGGCAGCTCTTTGAACCGAAACTGGAAGAGACCGGACAGGCCAAAGTCTTCTACGAGATCGAGACACCACTGCTGCCCGTGCTCGTGAGCATGGAACTCGAAGGCATCGTGCTCTGTGAAGACACCCTCAAGGACATCAGCCGCTCCTTTGAAGGCCACATCGTCGAATTGCAGGAAGCGGTCTACCAGGCCGCCGGACGCGAGTTCAACCTCAACTCCCCCAAGCAGCTAGGCGAAGTGCTTTTCGACGAACTCAAGCTGGTGGAAAAGCCGAAGAAGACAAAAACCGGACAATATGCCACCAACGAGCAGGTGCTCTCCTCCCTCGCCCCCAAGCACAAGATCGTCGCCGACCTACTCGAATACCGTCAGCTCACGAAACTGAAGAGCACCTACATCGATGCGCTGCCGCAAGCGGTCGACCCGGTCAGCCACCGGATCCATACGCATTACGGGCAGGTGCAAACCGCCACCGGCCGCCTTTCCTCCAACGACCCGAACCTGCAGAATATCCCCGTCCGCAGCGAACGAGGCCGTGAGATCCGCAAGGCTTTCGTCCCGCGCAAAGGCTGGAAACTGCTTTCCGCAGACTATTCGCAAATCGAACTTCGCATCCTCGCCGCCCTGACCGGCGATGCAGGCCTCCTCTCCGCATTCCAGGAAGGCCGGGACATTCACACCGCGACCGCAGGCAAGATATTCGAGGTCGCCCCGGACGAGGTCACCCGAGAGCAACGAAGCACGGCCAAGATGGTCAATTTCGGCATCCCTTACGGCATCTCTGCCTTCGGGCTCGCCCAGCGCCTCGGCACCGTCAGCCGCACCGAGGCACAGGCCATCATCGACAGCTACTTCGCCCAGTTCCCCGGCATCCCCGGCTACATGCAGGCCCAGCAGGAATCCGCCAAGGAGAAGGGCTATGTCGAAACCGTCACCGGACGCCGCCGCTACCTGCGCGACATCAACTCGAGCAACGGCACCGTGCGTGCCGCCGCCGAACGCAACGCCATCAACATGCCCATCCAGGGAACCGCCGCCGACATGATCAAGCTGGCCATGGCGCGTATCCAAAAATCCATGTCGCAAAAGGCCCTGAAAAGCCGCATGCTCCTGCAGGTACACGACGAACTCGTCTTCGAGATGCACCCGGACGAGGAAAGCACACTCCGCGAACTCGTAACCGAGGGCATGGTCGACGCACTCGAACTCGCCTGCCCCATCGAGATCGAAATCGGCACCGGCGACAACTGGCTGGAAGCACATTGATCCAACGGCTCTCCAGGCTCACAAAGATACCATGCAAAAATTAAGACTGCCCCTATTGCTCCTCCCCCTCTTATCGATGGCAGGATGCTTCGTCATCTCGCTGCATCCAGCATACCAAGACAGTGACATCATCGAACATAAAAGCCTACAGGGCAGTTGGAAGGTGGAGAATAAGGAAGTATGGACTTTTACTGCCGAGGCAGACGGCAAACTCTATCATCTCGCAACGACCGATTTGGACGAGAAGCACGGTTATTTCACCGCAACTCCTTTCAAACTGGAAAACCATATTTTCATAGCGCTTCGACCAGACCGTGACGCAGACGAAATGGCTTCCAGCAATGTTTTCTATCAAATACATAACATACCGGCACATTCCTTTATCCAGCTCGTTGAAAGCGAAACCGGAATAACCCTCAGACTACCGAGTTACGACTGGCTCGACGATTACCTGGAAGAGCATCCGGAAGAACTCAAGCATGAGCGCATGGATGGTGGGTTTGTCGTTGTCACCGCAACGACCGACGAACAGCAGGCATTTTGGTTGAAGCACATGAATACACTGGATGCCTTTTACGAGAGTCCGATGCAAAGGGCCACGAGCCCAACAAACACAAACAACGATTCTGTAGATCAATAATACGACCTAAACCATGACCGAAGACGAAAAACGAAGCCAGGCCTGGATCGGCGATGCCGTGCTCGCGCTCTATGCCCGTAAGTGGATCCTGAAACAAAGCGACATTACGCCCAAGCAACGGGCGAGCGTCTTCACCGAAATGACCTCCAACCATTTCCTGAGTTCCCTGGGCGAACCGACCGCGATGGAAGCCAAAATCGGGGTGGTCTATGAATCCGAGGGCCTCCAGGCCGCCTTCGATTACATCGAAAGCAAGTTCCTGCCCGTCTTCCTCAAACAACGCAACCGGCAGAGACGTCCCGGCAGCTACCGAAACAAGAAGTAAGCCCCTGCAGATGCACGGGTGATCATTTTAACTTCCACGCTTGCTCTGCCCGATTTTCAGTAAACCTTAATAGCGTATCATTTATGAAACGCTACCTTCCGGCTCTTGGCGGCCTCTTACTCGCCTTGTATTCAACCATACTGCTCTTGACCGAGTACAAATTCGGGCAGGACACGGTACGCATCTTCTTCGGCGATCTGCCCGGGGCCGGACGTTTCCACTATTTCAATACCAGCCTCTGCTATCTCCTCTTCTGTGGAACCGGTCTACTCTTCCTCGTGGCCGCCAGTTTTCAACCGGACGACGCTGGCCCGCGCCAAGGGACCTTTCTTTTCTCTCAAGTTATCATCTTCGGCTATCTGGGCCTGGATGACCGCTATGTCCTGCATGAACAGATCGGCACCGCAATCGGCATCGACGATGTGTTTGTCCTCCTGGTACTCGGCGGCATGGAACTGACACTACTGCTGACTGCCGGGCGCACTTTCCTAAGAAGCAAGATGACGCTGGCCTGCCTCGGTCTGGCCGGCGGTTTCTTCGCGTTGATGGCGTTCTGCGACGGCGCGCTCCCCCTCGACATGCCCATGCGCTTATCGATGGAGGATCTCAGCAAGACATGGTCGGCCTTTTTCCTTTTTCTCTATGGCTGGACCGTACTCAAACAAGTGCTGAAGCCGGAAGACAGACAGCTGAAAGCTCACTCGACAAAGCCTACCGGAGCATAAAGCATGCGGCCCGATGTATTTGGACTTTAAATTCGGGCAAGCCAACTGTGAAGCCTTCCAGACCGGCGAACAACTGCTTGTCGCCCTAGCCAACCAGGACCTGGGCTCGGCGCTGGTGGAAAGCTGGGACTTTCCCGCCTTGCAAGCACGCCAAGGCAACCGATTCCACTGGCTGGAAGGACAAGGTTTCCGCATCGGGGCCTGTGCCGTTCCGGTGAATCCATCCAACCTGCAGGCACAGACCCAGGCCTGCTACACGGAGCTACTGGCGGTCTGCCGGGAGCAGGCACTTTACCGCATCTGGAATTTCGTGCCGCAGATCAACGAAGTGCCAACCGGCTCGATTGAGAACTACCAGGTCTTTTGCAAAGGGCGCTCGCTTGCATTCGAGGCGCAGTATGGCGCAGGCTTCGACCTGAAGCTGCCCGCCGCTTCCGCGGTGGGCACCAATGGCTCCCACCTGCTCGTGGTCGCGGTGACCGGCGAGGGTGAAGCGCTCCATCTGGAAAATCCGGACCAGACCCCGGCCTACCGCTATCCGGCTACCTACGGGCCACGGCCCCCCAGTTTTGCAAGGGCCACGGTCTGCACAAAGGCGGGACTCCCCAAGCTATTCATCTCCGGAACCTCCAGCATTCGAGGCAGCCGCAGCATCGGCACGAGCACGACCGAGCAACTCTCGATCACACTTGAAAACCTGAATAAGATCGAGGGCGCGTACCTCCGCCAGCAGGCCACATCCGTTCCGTACGCCCGGCGTATCCGGGTCTACCTGCGCAATCCCGAGGACAAAGCGATCGTCGCCGAGCAGTTGGCACAAGACTACCTGAAAGACCGGGACGAGGTCTTTTACCTACACGCCGACATCTGCCGCAAGGAGCTGCAGATTGAAATCGAAGTCACGCTCCTGTAGCCTCCCGGGATCGTCGGGCTAGCGGTGATCCCAGGGCAACTTCACCTGGACCGGGGTGTGATCCCACACCTCGAAGGGTTCAAAAATCTTTCCGGGGTTCAGTATGCCTTTCGGATCCAAGGCCTTCTTCACCGCCAGCATGGCATCCAACTCGGCCGGATTGTGCTGCATCCCCATGAAAGGTATCTTGGCCAATCCGATTCCGTGCTCTCCGGTAATGACACCTCCGAGGTCGACGACCTTCTGCATCAGTTTCTTGATGCCGGCCTTGGCCTTGCGGGCATCCGACTTGTTGCCCCGGTTGTACATGATATGCACATGCAGGTTGCCGTCCCCGGCATGACCGAAAGTCGGTGTCGCCAAACCGATTTCCTGTTTCAACTGGCGGGTATATCGGATCAGCTCGGCCTGCTTGTTCAGCGGAACCACGACATCCTCGTTCAACTTCGTATCGGCCAGCGAAAACATCGACTGCGAACAGGTCCGGCGCACCTTCCAGAGCTGCTCCGCATCGGACTCCTTCCGCGCTTCTCGGTAGGCCAGCGCACGGTCTTCCATAAAATCCAACAATTCCTTGCGTTGCCGGCGTACCTCAGCCGGAGTGCCATCGACCTCAATGAGAAGGATGGAGGATCCGGAGTAGCCCTCGAAGATAGGCTTGCCCGTATAAGTCTCGGCACAGCCCACGGACTGGCAGTCAAGAAACTCGCAAATGGACGGCTGGACCCCTGCCTTCAACATGCCGACAACCGCTTGAAGCGCCTTGGATTCGGACTTGAAAGCAAACATCCCGGTCCATCGCTTTTCCGGCTTGGCGATCAGCTTCAGTGTCGCCGAGGTGATGACACCAAGCGTCCCCTCCGAACCGATCCACAAGTCCTTGAGGTTCAGTCCGGAGACATACTTTTTGAGCGGCGCGCCCCAACGTACAAAGCTGCCATCCGCCAGGTAGCCTTCGAGGCCCAGCACATAGTCACGGGTCACCCCGTACTTCACACAGCGCATGCCGCCCGCATTGCAGGCGATGTTGCCACCAATGGTGGAGTATTTCTTGGAGGATGGATCCGGCGGAAAAAACAAGCCCCGGGCTTCGACCTTGGCTTGGACGTCGGCGGTCACCGCCCCGGGGCCAACCGTCACCATGCGGGCAACCGGATCGATCCGGACCGAATTCAACTTTGTCAAATCCAGCGCCCAGCCTCCTGCGACCGGTACCGCGGACCCCGTGGCCGAAGAACCCGCACCGCGCGGCGTCACCGCGATCCCGTTCGCATGCGCCAACTTAAGGACCACACCGACATCCTCAGGCTTTTCAACCGTGACAACCGCATCGGGCAAAAATGAAAGTCGTAGATTATCCAATGAGGCACGGAATCGGCTCTCATCGTCACATGCGACACATCCCGGCAAAGCCTGCTGCAGTTGTTCCAAGACCTGAACGGCCCTTTTCGTATTTCCTTTTGCCGCAACGGCTTTGATTGGCTTCGTTTTCTTCATCGCTCTAGTACGCTCCTCCTACCGACTTTAATCTACCCACTAGCCAAGGATGCAAAAGAAAAAGAAACTCGATCTTGAAATCGCCATACTCGGCGGCGGTTTCGCGGGCGTTTACTGTGCCCAAAACCTGGGCAAGGCTCTGAGCCGCAGTTCCCGCACGCGGATTGGTCTGATCTCCGATGAGAACTACATGGTCTTTCAGCCAATGCTGCCGGAAGTCGTAAGCGGCTCGCTCTCTCCCCGACACGTCGTCAATCCGGTACGCCACCTCTGCCGCGGCATTGAAGTCTACAAGGCCAGTGTCGAGAAAATCGACATCCGGAACAAGCAGCTTACCTTGCGACCCGGTCCTTTCTCGCCGGAAATTCTCATCCGGTTCAAGCACCTGGTGGTCGGACTCGGCGCCAAGGTGGATCTGGCCCGTGTTCCCGGCATGTCGGAACATGCCTTCCTCATGCAAAATGTGGGGGACGCGATGAAACTCCGGGCCACCGTTCTGGCCCGCTTCGAGGAGGCCAACCTGGTAACGGATCCGGATCAACGGCGACGCTTGCTGACCTTCGTCGTGGTGGGCGGCGGTTACTCGGGTGTCGAAACCGCAGGACAGATCTTAGACCTGTTCAGCGACATCAACAAGTACTACAGCAACGTCGGCTCCGAGGATTTTCATGTCTATCTCGTCCACAGCCGCGACCACCTGCTACCCACCCTCAGCCGTTCACTCGGGAAATACGCGCAGGAAAAACTCGCAGCCCGCGGGCTCAAGCTCTGCCTCGAACGGCGAGTGAAAGCAGTGACCGCCCATCAGGTGCAATTGGACGACGGCAGCCACATCGAAAGCAACACGATTATTTCCACAGTGGGAAACTCGCCCCACCCATTGGTGACCCAGCTCGCAGCCGAAACCGGCGTCGAAACCGTGCACGGCCGGATCAAGACCACCGAAACCCTACAAGTACCAGGCTATGACTGGCTCTGGGCGGCGGGCGATTGCGCAGCCGTTCCCATGCAGAACGGTGAGATCTGCCCTTCCACCGCCCAGTTCGCGATGCGTCAGGGCGCACTCCTGGGAAAGAACCTGAACGCCTTCCTCCGTGCTGAGAAAGTCAAGCCCTTCACCTTCAAAGGACTCGGCGAGCTCGCTGCGATCGGGCACCACACAGCGGTGGCCGAAGTGATGGGCATGAAGTTTTCCGGATTCATCGCATGGTGGATGTGGCGTACCATCTACCTGTCAAAGCTGCCCGGGCTCGACCGTAAACTCCGTGTCCTGATCGACTGGACACTCGACCTGTTCTTCCCAAGGGATATCAACCTGCTCAGTCCCCGCTATTCACGCACCCTGCAGGAAGCCTATCTACGGGAAGGTGATGTGCTTTTCCGGGCGGGCGAACCCGCGTTCTCCTTTTATGTGGTGAAGCGCGGCTGTATCCAGATCACAGATACCGGTGGCAAGCCGATTAAAACCGTATCCGCAGGCGAATTCTTCGGAGAGCGCGCCCTGCTCTCGGACCAGCACTGGCGCTTTACCGCAACCGCCGCCGAAGAAACGCAGCTCATCGGCCTCGGCAGCCAGGAGTTCAAAGCCATCCTCGAAAACAGCAAAGGGATGCGGCAAATGCTGGAGCGCTCCGCCGACCAGTACAGGTCCTCCCAGGAAATCGACCGCATGTGCGCCACACTGCCCGGCCATTTACTGGAACAGAGCGCCGACTCCATCATGACGCGCGAAATCGTCCGCCTCCGTACGGATGCCTCCATCATCGACACCCTCAAACGCTTCAACAGCGACCGCCATAGTTTCTACCCCTTGGAGGATGCAAGCACCGGCAGACTCAAAGGTGTTCTGGCGCGAGACGATTTCTACCACCATGTACAAATACACGGGTTGAACAGGGATGCGACCGTGGCAGCCATCCCGGCCACGGAACTACCCGTGGTACGTCCCCAGACATCCATCGCCGACTGTATCGAGACCATGACGCGGAGCGGAAGCAACAAGCTGCTGATCGCGGACGAATCCGACAAGCTACTCGGCCTGCTTTCGATCCGAGACGTACTGGCCGCTGCGGCAGAGTAAGCGAACCGGAAGACGACCGGCTAGACAGTCGGAACAGCCAGGACACCGGCATCCAACTCCAGCACAAAGCGCGAACCGCTACGATCCCGACGTGCTTCGTAATACACGTCCCCCTTATGCGACTGAGCGATCTTCTTGCAGATGGAGAGGCCTAATCCTGTACTGGTTTCATTGCCGGTCGGCTGGACCGAAGTCTTTCCGAAATCGGTGAACAACTTATGACGCTCTTCTTCGGGAATGCCCGGACCTTCGTCCTCCACGACAAGTTTCAGATTAACGCCTTGCTGCTCAGCGATAATCCGGACACGTGACTCCGGCGGCGAATACTTCACCGCATTGCTGAGCAGGTTGTCCACCAGACGGCGGAACTGCATCTTGTCGAGCATCAGCAAGTCCGCCACACCGCCTCGATCATCCAGCTCAAGCTTGATGCCCTTCTTATTGGCTGTGAATTGGTAAATATTCAGTGATGACGACACCAGATCCAAAACTTGGCAGGCCTCCAACTCTGAGCGTTCCTCGCCACTTTCGATGACCGACAAGTCGAGCAATTCATCCACCAACTGCAGCATCGAATCCGACGTGGACTGGATAGTGCGCGCCACATCCTTCTGTTCCTCGTTCAAAGGGCCCAGATCGGCCAGAAACTCGGAGAGTCCCCGGATAGAGGCCAGAGGATTGCGCAAATCGTGCGAAGCCACCCCGATAATGCGATTTTTTGCCAGATTCGCCTTCTTCAAGCCATCGATAAACTCACGCTGCAAGCGCATCAAGACGCGCATCTTCAAATGGTTCCGTATCCGCGCCAAGGCTTCATGCCGGTTGATCGGTTTGGTGATGTAGTCACTCCCGCCGGCATCCAAGCCCTCGACAATCGATCCTGTATCCGAGCGACCGGTCACAAAAATAATCGGGACCTCGTCCATACCAGCCAGGCTCTTGACCTTCCGACAGGTGAGAAATCCGTCAATCCCGTCCATCACCACGTCCAGCAGGATCAGGTCGGGCGCGTGGGCATTGATACACTCAATCGCCCGCTCGCCGGAAGCCGCCTCGTCGACAACGAATCCACTGCGCTCCAAGACCCGGCGCAGCAGCTTACGAATTATTTCATCATCGTCGACGACCAGAATACGAGAGGCGTCAATATTTACGTCTTCGGCAAGATTCACTAGGGCGAGGGTTTTAAATTAAGAATGCGTACACTTAAAGAGAGGCCCGCCGCCAAAGTCAAACAATGCATGGAATAAGCAAAACTTAGCAAGGCCGCCCGAAAGAGGACTTGCATTTAGCATTGCACAGGCGGGGACGGACTTCATTTTTGCCGGCTATGCTACAAGCTGGTATCGTAGGACTCCCCAATGTGGGCAAAAGCACACTCTTCAACGCACTGACTCGCACCCGCAAGGCCGAGTCGGCCAACTATCCGTTTTGCACGATCGACCCGAACGTCGGTGTGGTGCAGGTGCCGGATGAGCGCCTGGAGCCGCTGCGCGCGATTTCCAAGACCCACAAGGTCATTCCGGCAGCGATCGAGTTCGTCGACATCGCCGGTCTCGTCGCAGGAGCCAGTAAGGGAGAAGGCTTGGGCAACAAGTTCCTCGCCAATATCCGGGAAGTCGACGCCATCGTCCACGTCGTCCGCTGCTTCGAGGACGACGACATCATTCACAATATGGGCTCGATCGACCCGCTCCGCGACATCGAAGTGATCAACACCGAACTGATTCTAGCGGACATCAGCTCTCTGGAGAGCCAGAAGGAGAAGCTGGTGAAAAAGGCCCGTGGCGGAGACAAGCAGGCCGCGGAAAACATCACACTGATTGACCGCCTGCTCCCCCACCTGAACGAGAACAGGCCGGCCATCACCCTGGACATGACCGACGATGACCACGTCGTACTCAAGCGCCTCTGCCTGCTTTCGGCCAAGCGCGTGCTGTACGCCTGCAATGTGGCCGAAAACGACCTCGCCGATTCCTCCGGCAATCCCTACGTGGCCAAGGTGGAAAGCTATGCGAAAGAGCACCACGGCGCCGGCATCTGTGTGATTTCCGCCGCAGTGGAAGCCGAGCTGATCGATTTTGATGACGCCGAAGCCGCCGAATACCTGGAATCCCTCGGCGTGAAGGACTCCGGGGTCTCCCTGCTGATCCGCGCCACCTACGACCTGCTCGGACTGGCCTCCTACTTCACTGCAGGGGAACAGGAAGTCCGTGCCTGGACCTTCCGCAAGGGTATGAAAGCACCGGAATGCGCAGGCGTGATCCACACCGACTTTGAGAAAGGCTTCATCAAGGCAGAAGTTGTCTCTTACGACGACTTGCTCGTGGCGGGAAGCACCTCAGGCGCCCGCGACGCCGGCAAATATCGACTCGAAGGCAAGGACTATGTCTTCAAGGACGGAGATGTCGCCCTCTTCCGATTCAACAACTAGATGAACTTTATTCATGGGTTAAGGTCGCTATAAGGCCTCACTCATGCTACTAAGCTGTTCATCATTTCAACCCTCAATCATACGATGCGCCACCCTCGACCAACCACATACGCCGCATTGCTGCTCGTGCTGGCCTTAAGCGCCTGCGACCGCCCGGAACCGGTCACCTACACGATCCCCAAGGAACAACGAACAGTCGAGATGCCGGCGCCCGCCGCATCCACCCCGGCCGCCCCGTCCGGCATGCAGGTACTGCCCGGCATGGCCGAAGCCTCCGCATCGGCAGGCGAGTTCAAGTATGCGGTCCCGGAGAACTGGGAGGAATTCCCAGCCAGTGGAGTGCGTAAGGCCAACTTCAAAGTGAGCAATGATAATGGCAATGCCGAGGTCACGATCACAAGCTTTCCCGGCGACGTAGGCGGCACCTTGGCAAACGTCAACCGCTGGTGCGGGCAAATCGGCGCCCAGCCGGTCACCGACGCCACCCTGCCCCAGGTCGCGGAACCGGTCCAAATTTCCGGACACGGCGGCTTGCTGGTCCATCTGGAGGGCTCGAACAGCAGCATCCTGGGCGGCATCCTCGGTTTCCATGGCTTTACCTGGTTCTTTAAGATGCAGGGAGACAGCGAGCTCGTTTCCGGTCAACAGGCGGCTATGAAGACCTTCCTCGAATCAGTCGAACTCGAAGACACACAGCACTAAGACATGCCGGCCGCACTTAAATTCCTGGCATCGCTACGCCTGACCGTCGTCCTTCTCGCACTCTCGATGTTGCTGATTTTCTTTGGCACCATCGACCAGGTCGAATACGGAATCTGGCACACACAGAAACTCTACTTCGAAAGTATTCTCGCGATTTGGGCCTACCCGAAAGCCTTTCCCGGCTATGATTACCTGCACTGGCTGCGTATTCCGGTTCCCGGCGGCTACCTGCTCGGAGGGCTCCTGCTGGTCAACCTGGTCGCCGCGCATTTTGTCCGCTACAAGGCCGAGTGGCGAAAGCTCGGGATCGTGCTCATCCATACCGGCTTGGTCCTGCTCCTAGTCAGCGAACTGCTCACAGATGTTTTGGCCGTCGAAAGCCAGATGCCGGTGGACGAAGGAGGCCGAAGCAACTACTCCCAAAGCTTCCGCGAAAACGAGTTGGTCCTGATCGACCGCAGCAATCCCGAACAGGACACGGTCCACAGCATCCCGGTCGAGCTGCTCAAGCCCGGCAAAATCATCAACGTGCCGGATACCCCGCTGCAGATTCGCACAGTCCAATATTTCAAGAACGCCCAGCTCGGCCGCGGAGACGGCACCCAAGCCTCGCCGGCCAACATGGGTGCGGCCGCCCGCATGAATATCGTCGTGCACCCGACCGCGGTCACCTATGCCGAGAATGCCGTGAATACGGCCACCGCCTATATCGAAGTACTGGGACCGGAAGGGTCGCTCGGCATTTGGCTGGTGTCGAATGTGCTGGATGAACGCTTCCCCCCTCAAATCGTACAGGTCGGCGATCAAAGCTGGGAAATGGCGCTGCGCTTCCTGCGCCATTACTATCCCTTCGAGCTGGAGTTGATCGATTTCAAGCACGACAAATATCCGGGCACTGAAATCCCTTTTAACTTCTCCAGCGAGGTCATGGTGCACCACCAGGACAGCAGCAAAAACCAGAAGGCCCTCATCTACATGAACCACCCGCTCCGCTATGAAGGCCTGACCTTCTACCAAGCCTCCTTTGCGAATCAGGACACCACCTCGATCTTTCAAGTCGTCCGTAATCCCGGCTGGCTGCTGCCCTATTTCAGCGTCCTGCTGATGGGAGTCGGCATGCTCGTCCAATTCGGCATGCACTTCTTCAAATTCCTGGGAAAACGCAATTAACCACTACGAAAAACGCTAAAGGACGCGAAAGATGACGACTGAAATACTATACAAAGAGGAAAGCTATCAGATAATCGGAGCCTGCTTTGAGGTGTATAAAGAGAAGAGGAACGGATTTCTAGAAGCGGTCTACCAGGAGTGCCTGGCAATGGAGCTCAAGGACAAGGCCATCCCCTTTGAAGAAAAAACGCGACTTTCCTTATTCTACAAGGGACGTGAGCTAACACAAAAATATGAACCCGACTTTTTCTGCTACGATCAAATCATACTCGAAATCAAAGCCGTAAAATCCATCACAGACGAACACCGATCTCAAGTGATCAACTACCTCAAATCAACGAATCTCAAGCTAGGCCTACTGGTCAATTTTGGCCATCATCCCAAAATTCAATACGAACGCTTCGTCAACGAAAGCTAGGCTTTCGCGTCCTTTCGCGCTTTTCGTAGTAGCAAATCACACTGTGAAAAAACTCATCTACATCATCGTCGCTCTGCTGGTCGCCATGGTGTTTGCCCGGCAATTCAAGCCAGAGCAGTCCGACGAGGGCTTTGACATCCAAAGTTTTGCGGAACTGCCGGTCCAAGTGGGCGGACGCATCAAGCCGCTGGACTCGGCCGCCCGCAACACCCTGCTGGTGCTGGCCGGTCGCCAAAAAGTCCAAACTCCGGAAGGTGACTACCTGAGCCCGATCGTCTGGTTTATGGACCTGACCATGAAGCCGGACCGCGCCGACACCTACCGGGTCTTCAAGATCGAATATCCGGACGACTTGGGCTTCGCCGGGCTCGCCCAGGAAGGCCAGCGCTATTATTCCTTCAACGACCTGCGCCCGTTCTTCGGCGAGATCCAGAAACTGTATTCGAAAATCAACCCCGAACCCAAAAAGCGCAGCGCTTACGAGCAGCAAATTGCGGATTTGAACGACGGCCTGATTCTCTACAACCGGGTCATGCACTCGCTGCACCCCATCGGCGACGCGGAACGCCTCGACAAGCTGGTGGATGAATACAGCAGCTACGTCAGCCTGATCCGCCCGGGGATGGAAGCCCTGCGCAAGCAGCAAGCCAACGAGGAGTATGACGCGGAAGCGCTGCGGGCCTTCATCAACTACGGCGACGATTACCTGCGACTGTCGCAGATCGCCTATTTGCGCGTCGTCCCCCCCCCGCCCCCGGTCGACCCGCTCGAGGACTGGAAAAATGTCGGTCAGGAACTGCTGGATGTCATGCAGGGAGACGGGCTCAGCCCCTATGTCACGAGCTATGCGGCCCTGACCATGTCCTACCGGGCCGGTGATGCGGCGACATTCAACCAGGAAGTCGCCGAAATGAGGGCCCGTTTCGCCGCGGATTTCCCGGGTGACATCGGCCGGGTCCATTATGAGCGACTCTTCAATTTGAGTCAGCCCTTCTACCTGTCCATGCAGCTCTACGTACTGGTCTTCCTGGCCGTCTGTATCTCCTGGCTGCGCTGGCCCGAAGAACTCAGTAAAGCAGCCTTTGCTCTTCTGGTACTGGCATTTCTGATTCATAGCTTCGGCCTCGTCTCCCGAATGTACATCCAGGGCCGGCCGCCGGTCACGAACCTCTATTCTTCCGCTGTCTTTGTCGGATGGGGAGCCGTCTTGCTGGGCACCATCCTGGAGCGCCTGTACCGTAATGGTGTCGGGGCAGCCATGGCTGCCGTTGTCGGCTTCTGCACCCTGATCATCGCCCACCACCTGGCCATGAGCGGCGACACGCTTGAAATGATGCGTGCGGTACTGGATTCCAACTTCTGGCTGGCGACCCATGTCATCGTGATCACCTTCGGCTACTCCGCGATGTTCTTCGCAGGTGCCCTCGCCATCGCATTCGTATTTCTCGGCCTAATTTCCAGAAAATTCTCCAAAGAAGCCGCCCGCAAACTCAGTGGCATGGTCTATGGTATCACTTGCTTTGCCACTCTCTTCAGCCTGGTGGGAACCATCCTCGGCGGCATCTGGGCCGACCAAAGCTGGGGCCGTTTCTGGGGATGGGATCCGAAGGAAAACGGCGCGCTCATGATCGTGCTGATGGGGGCCATCTTCCTCCATGCCCGCTGGGGCGGGATCTGCAAGGAACGCGGCCTGATGGCACTGGCCATCTGCGGCAACATCATCACGGCCTGGTCTTGGTTCGGCACCAACCTCCTCGGGGTCGGGCTCCATTCCTACGGATTCACCGACAGCGGATTCCTCTGGATGATGGCCTTCGTCGCCAGTCAGGTCGCTCTCATCCTACTCGCCAACCTGCCCTGGCAGTACTGGCGGAGCCCCTTCGGCCTCGATAAGAGCCTGAAAGAACGCAAGCGTATCCTCATCGCCGCAAGCGGCTCTGAAAACAGCGCAGCTAGCGACGGCGAAGTTTGACGCACCCCAGAACTGCCAAGCCGAGCAACAAGGCATAGGTCGCCGGTTCCGGGACGGGAGAGGTGCCATCGGCCGTGTATGGATCCGAAGCTGCCCCCAGCTCGACCCATGTTGTGGTATCCTGCTTACTCACCGCACCGCCTTGATTATCATACCCACCCAAATCCTGATTGTAGGCATTCGGTTGAGTGGAAGTCGCAACCAAGAATGTCATCGCGGTCATGAGATCCAAAGTCGGAGGTGTGCCACCAGGATTGGACTCCAGGTACGAATCTTCGGCAGCCAAGATGACGGTCGACATGCTGAGCTTGAAGCTTGCAAAATAATCCAGCCCGTCATTCCCCAGATCTGTGTCCAGAGGAGTGGTCGAATCAGTCGTCGCACTGACAGGTAAGTAGGTAAATATTGAAGAACTCAGGGTATTTTGCCCTCCAACTGTTTGCGCATATGCGGACAACTCGCTGACGCTGGTAGTACTGGGGGAGATATTCAGATCATCACCGGTCGCATAATAGCGAATATTCTGGCTATTAGCTGCGACAAATAGATCCAAAGCGCCTTCGCCACCTATATCGATCCCCACAATCAGGTATTTCGCATAGCCGGGAGTACCTTGATATGTGGTCCCTCCGAATTCACTCAGGCGCACCCGGAAGGCAATTTCATCATCCAGGAGACTCTCGGTTCCCTTATCATCGTAAGCTTTGTAAAAGCCTGCATAAAAGGGGGCACTACCATTGGCACTCCCTACGATATCAGCAGCTCCTTGTCCGGTACCTTGGTCGCCGATGAAATCCGACTGGGCCGGCGAGGAATAGGTAATCGCGCTCCAACCGGACGATCCATCCAGTGAGATTACGGCATAAGTAGTAGAAGAGGATAGCAGTACGGCTATCGCAAGCAGATTGGTAGGGCGTAGCATTCAATCGGTCTAAGCTATTCACCCTATAAGAATCAAGTCATTATTTTCGTGTGCCCATCACCCAGAACAAACAAAAAGCCGCAATCAGCAGGGCAAAATCCTTCGGCTCCGGAAGTGCTCCCTCTGATTCCGGAGAGTAAGGAAGCGAAGAACCGCCCCCCGGGTCCGTCCAAAGGACCGTCGAATTCGGGTCGGTTCCGTCCACCCCGTTAAAGTCATTGTTGATCTGCTGCAGGTTCTGGGAGGTAATCGCCACAAAAGTAATTTCATAGCTCTCGTCAAAATCCCCGCCAATCGCCGCCACCAGATCCGCAAAGGGAACCGAGAAACTGAGTAAATAATCATCTTCACCTTCCCCGTCCACATCGACCGGTTCATCATTACTCAAATCGGAGTCCTGATTGTTAATATTAGCGACACTCTCCCAGCTGAAATTGCTTTCATCCGCCTCATAACCGTAGATTTGAGCGCTGGGGGAGGCCAAGGCGACCTTGGTTTCCGCAGGGGTTGAAGCGACTCCGGTAAACTGGTAGATCCCGATGTCGAATTTCAGGTTACCACCCACGCCGTCAATCTCGACGCCGATATAATAGTCCAAAGACCCATCGCCGTTGATATCCATCCCGATGATCGCGGCTGAATCATAGCCATTCGGATTGCTGTCGGCTCCAAGGCGGATTCGAAAGGCCAAATCCGTGCCATCATAGAGCTTAAATAATGCCGCAATATCCGCATCGCCCACGATGTCCGCTTCGGTACCCGCCCCCGAAGTTTGCTGGTCTCCTGCCGGGTCTGAATCACTCACGTAGAGAATCGGGACCCATTCACTACTGGGACTAGTCAGACTGATGACGGCATCTGCACGCCCTAGAAATACCAAAAAGCAAACGAACGCGCAGAAATACACCCTAACACACATAGGGCAATTACGTAGTTTAAAACTAGGGTATAATCCATACACAGCGGCAGAATCCATGTACCCCACACACTCCACAGGCAATGAAATTTACCATATAGAAACAAGCCTAACTCACCAAATAACAACGACTAATAAGAAATCATGTCGCACCCCTCCAGATTTCCACCCTTCACAAACGACCTGAAACGAGGCCCTAAAGCCAAACTCAAACGCCCGGAAGTACAACGACAAGCACACGCAAATACCCCACAAAAAACAGGGAATACACCCCGCACCCATTCCGATAAAAGCGGACTAAAATTCCTAAGCTCTGGGATGCGCCTGACGGTGCGCCTCCTTCAGTCGCGCAATAGACACATGCGTATAGACCTGAGTGGTCGAAAGGTTTGCGTGCCCCAGCAGCTCCTGAACGGCCCGAAGGTCAGCACCATTGTCCAAGAGATGTGTGGCGTAGGAGTGCCTAAGCTTGTGCGGTGTCATATCGAGCGGCAATTCAGCCGCCGCCAAATGGGTCTTGAGCAGACTCTGCACTTGCCGGGGGCTCATCGGCTTGCCGTTTCGCTGACAGACAACCGGCGCATCCAATCCTGCTTCGAGTTCAAAACGAGACACGAAAGTTTTCAGGCACTGCATCGCCACCGGGCCGAGCGGGCAGAGCCGCTCTTTGCGCCCCTTGCCAAACACGCGCGCAACCCCCTGCCCCGTATCGACATCCTGATGCCGCAAGCCACAGAGCTCGCTCACACGTAAACCACCGCCATAAAGCAACTCCAAGATCAGGGTATCACGAAAAGCATCAAACTCCCCCAGCTTCCCATCCTTCCAAAGCAGGAGTGGTGCATTCAGCAAGCCTCTCATTTGGGACTCGGTCAGGAACTTGGGCAGATTCTTCTGCAACTTCGGAAGGGTCACGCCGGTAAACGGGTTGGTAGCGACCGCCCCTTTCCGACGTAAATACACATAAAAGGCACGCAGACCCGACACATGGTTGTGCAGGGTTCGACGCGACAAGCGGCGCCCCTGCTCCACCAAAAACGAACGGACCTGAACAGGACGAACCGCATCGAAGCGGCCGGACCACTTGCCGGACAGCTGCAGCCATTCGACGAAATTCAGGACCGCCGCACGGTAATTGCGCACAGTATACCCGGACGTTCTGCGCTCCAATGCAAGATATGCGCAGAAAGCCTCGAGTTCAGGAATCTCAGCAGGCTCCGGCATTTTAAAAAGCGCGCTCAGGATGCCCCGAGCGTGAAGCGCTGGATGATCTCGTCAGCCAGGTAGCGATAGGCATTCGCCCCGGAACTGTGGGGGTCGTACTCGAAGATCGACTGCCCAAAGCTAGGAGCCTCGCTCAAACGAATCGAGCGTGGGATCATATTGCGAAAGACCAATTCATCAAAGTGGTTCCGAACTTCCCCGACCACTTGATGGGCAAGATTGGTCCGCTGGTCGAACATTGTCATCAAGATCCCGCCCAGCTCCAGGCCGTCGTTAACACCGGCTTCACGCAGCTTCTCCACGACTTTAAGTATCTGCCCCAAGCCCTCCATTGCCAGATATTCGCATTGCAAGGCAATCAACAGATAATCCGCGGCAGCCAGGCTATTCATCGAAAGCATCCCGAGGGCCGGCGGGCAGTCGAGAATGATGGCATCAAAATCACCCGACTCGCGCAAAGGCTGAAGGCATTCCCGCAACTGGATCAGATAGTTGTCCCGCTGCACGAGCTCGATCTCAATCGCCGCCATATCCACCTCGGAAGGAATGACAAACAGGCAATCGCTAGCCCCCACCGGTTGCACCTTTTCGAGAGCCGAACCCTCGCCGCAAAGCGGGCCGTAGAGGCTGCCGCCTTCGCTCTTTTCCAACCCCAAGCCACTGGTTGCATTGGCCTGTGGATCCAAATCGACCAAAAGGGTACGAATGCCCTGCTCTGCCATGGCATAGCTGAGATTAATCGCGGTGGTCGTTTTCCCAACACCGCCCTTCTGGTTCGCAATCGTAAATACGGTAGCAGACATGCCACCAAGTTGAAGGGTGCCTATCTACTGTCGAGCAGAAAGCTTGGACAAATATGCCCGAACGTCAGTGAACGCATCTCGCTGGTCTGTATCGACCTGTATTAAATCCAAGATCTATAAAATTGAAGAGCCACTATTCCGCTTCCAAGGAGCTTCTCTTGCTTGAACAAGATGCAAAATCTTCGGCCTTGAGTAGCATAAGCTCTTTGCGGAGCAGTTCGTCCTTGCGAAGGGATAAGCGCAATGCCTGATTGCGTATCGCCTGTTCGAAAAGGTTGCGGACATAACGCCCGTTTCCAAAGTGTTGCTCGTCGGATCCCAGAACATCGTCGAATAGCTCGCATGCCTTCTGCTCGGCTTCCTCGCTCAAATGATATTCGTTCTTGTTGCAGAATGACTTGAGGATATCCAGTAGCTCACTGACCGCGTAGTTCGGGAAGTAAACACTTGTGGAAAAGCGTGAACGCAACCCGGGATTGGTTTCGATAAACTCCTCCATTTCCCTAGGGTAGCCGGCAACGATAACGACTAGACGGTCGCGGTAATCTTCTATGCGCTTGACGAGTGTGTCGATCGCCTCTGCACCAAAGTCATTCTCGCCACTTTTACTGACTAGGCTGTAGGCTTCGTCAATAAAGAGGATGCCGTCCAAAGCCTGGCGCACCACCTCGTCGGTCTTTTTTGCGGTATGGCCAACATATTGACCGACGAGTCCCATGCGGTCCGTTTCAACCAGATGGCCTTTCTTCAATATATTCAGTGACCGAAAGACCTTGGCAATGACCCGTGCCACTGTGGTCTTACCTGTGCCGGGGTTACCGGTGAAGACCATGTGCAAGGTTAACGGTGGTTGTTTCAGTTGGTGCTGACGACGTTGGGCCTGTATCTCTAGATAGCGTGTAAGTCGTTCGACTTCGTGTTTGACGTCATCAAGTCCGATAAGCTCATTGAGTTCGGCGAGACATACCTCGACTGACTCATGGACCGTCGTGAAATTTTGGACCGGAATAGGTGCGTTACCCAGCAGGGACGCATCCGTAAAAGCCGGTTGGCGCTTGCATAAGCCCAGCGCTTCGTTGAGCAATGCCTCGCCCTGACCGGGTGCCAAGATGCCTTCCAAGTTCTTGAAGAACAAACGCTCGTCTTGGGACAAGTCGCAGTCATAGGCCGCGAGAACGCCGGCGACCTTGAAGATCAAGAGACCTAGATCCGGATTGTGGCGTGCGGCCACAAAATGCTCAAAATCGTAAGAGGGAAGACTGGTTATACGATCTTTCAGTAACTGCTCGTGCAGATCCGACCAGTTGAGGCAGTCCTTGACAGCTCGGACGAATGCACGCTCGGAGCTGTTGGTGTCACCGTCAATCAGTGCGGTTAGAAACAACGCGAAGCGTAATTCAAAATCGATCTGGAAGCTGGAATATCCACCACAGGACACGGCTTTGTTTTTTAGCGGTTCGTAATCCTTAAGTGCTTGCCCTGCTATGCCGTATGCGTTGCTCACCGCGTATTGTCTTTCGGGTTTATGCCCGCGGGGCGACGTTCAAACTCGCGCGAAGAAACATGCCCGGGCTTGAGCCAGTCAATGAGTCCCTGCTTGATGCGCAGTGCCACCACTCGCTCGCCACAAGTGAAGATGTCGAAGGCCGCATAACCATGTTCCGGCCACGTGTGTACGGTCACGTGGCTCTCTGCGATAACGATTACCCCGCTTACGCCCTGCGGTGCAAATTGGTGGAAGACCGTCTTCACACGAGTTGCGCCACTATCGTCGACGACCTGCTCCATATTTGCCTCCATCATGCGCGGATCAAGCAGCGATTTCGCATCGCACCCGGAGAACTCAAGCAGCAGATGGCACCCCATGGGAGCATGACACTCCATGGGGGCACGGGCTTGCGTGGCTGCGTTGGAATCAAGCATTCTCGGACTGGTTGCCCATCTTGGCCTTCAGCGCCGCAAGCTTGTCGTTGACCTCTGGACTGTTGCCTGAGGAGCCAAGGTTGGCGAATTCATCCTCAAGGCTGTCGGCGGTCATATCTTGAGCCATTTCCTTGGCCGCATCGGCCTCATAAGCCTGGCGTTCAGCCTTTGCCTGCAGGCGTGCCATCAGGTCGTCAGCATTATGCTTCTTTGTGATGCGTGCCTTTGCCTCGTAGATGTCCTTTTTGACGCTGGCGGCTTTGCTCTGCGCGAGGATGAAATCCTTGTTGCGCTTGTATTCGGCCAACTGGTTTTCCATCGAGATAATGTCTTTTTTCAGTTCATCAACCGAATCACGCTGTGACTGCCAGTTCGGCTCGAGAGCTGCGGCCTTTTGCTCATGTTCGGTGGCACGCTGCAGCGCCTTGACTGCGAGGTCTTCGCGGTTGGAGCGCATTGCGGCTTCGGCTTTCTGTTCCCATGCAAACTTGTCTGCCTTTTCCTTTTCGAGCAG
The DNA here is from genome assembly GCF_027257905.1 of Coraliomargarita parva. Lineage (NCBI taxonomy): Bacteria > Pseudomonadati > Verrucomicrobiota > Opitutia > Puniceicoccales > Coraliomargaritaceae > Coraliomargarita > Coraliomargarita parva. Next base: position 120,596 of record NZ_JAPZEI010000010.1, on the reverse strand, counting down.
GGTCTTGGTTTGGCGCTCCGTGGCGATGCACTCCTGCACGGACTTCTTGGCTTCGCGGATTTGCTTTTCCTTGTCGCGGATGGCCTGATCGAGCATTAGCTCGGGGTTTTCCATCTTGTCGACAACCTTGTTTACGGAAGCTTCTCCGATTTTGAAAATACGCTTAAAGATGCTCATAGTTCTGAATGTTAAGGTTTCTGCTTAGGATTGCAGCGCTTCACCAAGGACTTGTTCCGCGCGGTCAGTGGCGAGTTCCAGGGCGTCAAACACACTGAGGACTTCCTCAGTGCAGAGGTCGACGGTTTCACGGCTTTCCACCAGTACCAGACGGGGGTCTTCCGGGTTCGTATTATTGATACCAAAACTCACGGGCAGGACCTCTGTGTTCATGTCCAGCAGTTTGAAATAAAGCTCCTCCGAAGCGATACCTGAGATGTTCCCTAGGTCGACTTCGAAATAAATTTCCTTCTCCCCCTTCTTGATAAAGACGGGCAGTTCCCCTTCGCGCGTGGCGACGAGAACATCGTTTTCGAGCTCTTTTACCTCTATGTCATGCATGACGAGCAGACGGCTGAGCTCTTCCTGGGTCTGAGTCTTTACAATGATATCTTTCATAGTTTGATTTCTGATAGTTGGGTTTTGAATGAATCGATGCAACTGCGGTTGCGAGCCAGCGCGATGTAACGGTCACCGGGCTCGATCTCTGTAGAGCGGCCGGGGTTGAGCATCACACTGCCCTGACGCACAATGCCGATAATCTGAACATCATCGGAGAACCTCAGCACCTCAATCTGTAGGTCGATGAATTTACCACTGTCGTGCGATGAGTCGATCGTATAGATCTCGCTGCCTTCGGTCGTGGTCAGCAACTGGGAGAAGACATTCTGCGAACCGGGCGTCAACAGCTCCTGCACCAGTAGCCGGTCCGACAACCCATCGGCCATGACCAAGCCGTCGATGCGCGCACGCGTCATCATACGCTCGTTCTTCGGATTGATAACCTCCACGACGGTCCTCAGTTCCTTCCCGGCATCGTCGCCGATCTGCTCGACGATGGAACCCGTGGCATAGGATTCCGCATCGCAGGCTGGATCACATGGATCGCGCGCCAGGATGATTATACCGGACGATTCGATAATATTGGCCTGCAGCATGATGGTTTCCACCACGGGCCGTCCGCGAACAAAATCGATATTCTTCTCGACGAATTCCGACGGGTTTTCCTCCAGATTATCGGCGACAACGACGATTGGCAGTTTCGAGTCGTGGAAACGCAATTCATCGGCAATACGCAGCACCTTGTCTGTGTGTGGACAATTACATATAATAATATGCCCTGTGTGTTTGATTTTCATAAAGCCTTTTCGTTTGCGTGATAGGCGGTCGATCATGCCCTCGGCAACTACACCTAGCAGGTAACCGATGATCCCGATCCCTAGAATGAAACAAGGATAGGATACCAAGAAACGTCCCACCCACGTCGTAGCAAAGAAATCGCCGTAGCCCACGGTTGTCATTGTGACCATGGCCCACCAGAGTGAGTCGACTAGTGTGAGTCCCTCTTGTGCGTTTCTCTCCGCGAAGTAGAACAGCACTCCGAAGGTCACATTCAGTAGCAACGCCACAATAAGGGCGTTTACCAGCTTGAAGGCCAACCGTTCTCGGTTAGCAAACCATCTGCGAAGGAAAAAAATCATCAGATTGCCCAGTCATCTTTTGAGAGCTTGGATTGAAAGTCGGGATCACGGAACTTCGAATAGTCCACCGCATCATCTGCCCCAGAGTTCCATTGGTTGTCGCGCAGGTGCTTGCTGACACCGATTTGCTCCATTACGGTAAGGCCCTGCTCGTAGATGTCTTCGATGACTTCGCCTCCGGAGATGGTTTCGCCCTCGTCCTCGTAAGACAGGTCCTCGACATGTAAGGCGTTGGCACAAATATTTAGGATCGTATCCCATACAGAACCCAACAAGAGGTCGAACTGCCATCCGGTTTCATTGCGGCCGAACCGCTTTTCATTAATGAAGCTCATGAATACGATCTCGACCGCGTTGGCATTCAAATGCTGCGCAATAGCGATGCGCAGATCCTCCCAGCGTTCGTTTTCCAAAAATGCCTGCCACTGTTCTTCGTTGTCGAATTCACCCGCGTTGGAGAATGCGAACTCACCGGCTTCGAGATCTACGGCACAGAACACATCGTAGCAGGTCAGGTATTCGCGATAACGCTTGTTGAAGCGTTCCAGGGTTTCCCTTCCTTTCGCGGAAGCTTCATAGTAGTCGTTGTTGACGATCTTGAGGCAGTCACGCGTGAGCAACCATTCGAGAACAGGCTCCAAGTCTTCTTCGTCGTCTTGGAGGAAGACGGGGAAGTGCTTTTTCTGGTTGATCACATACTCCAGCAGATAGATTCCGGCATACTGCATCCGGCGATTCTCTTCGATCTGGTATTGCCTGCCCATGGTTTAACCGAAGGAAGCGATGATGATGAAAGACACACCGACCATACAGGCGGTTTCGATCAGCGCCACGCCCCAGTTCTGGTCGCGCTGAATTTCTTCATCTACTGCAGACTTCGGCAATACGACCTTGTCGATCACATAACGGCAGGCGAGCAGGAGGAAGGTGCTGATGATAAACCATACGACCAAGCCGGGCAGTGAAGGTGAGTAGCTCAAGTATCCCGCGGTCAGGATGCCGCATGCGGTCAATGCACCTCCGAAGGATATACCGGCGGCGACATTGTCCTTTTCTATTTCTTGGTGGAGATCGTATGGTGTCACAGCTTGGTAAACAAAGCCGAATACAACTAAGCACAATTGCCCGACAAAGAAGTATGCGAGGGTGAGGCCAAGGTCGGTCAGGAAGTTGCCCTGACCTTCGCCCATGACTGACACCTGCACCACGAACGCCGCAGCCAAATAGGAACCAGCCAGAACGGCACCGGTGCCAACATTACGGTCGCTTACCAATTCCTTGCGGACCTCGAATTTGGGAAGCAGCAACTTGTCGTTGATCACGCGGGCGACCAGAAGCAGCCCCACCCCGATGACGCTCCAGATGAATGTCGAGGCAAGGTCCGCCCAGAAGTGATCGCTAAGGTTTACACCATTGACGGTGGAAGATGGTGAAACCAGCACGCCCCATACGATAATGGCCACACTGAGCAGAAAAGCCGAGAAGCTCACGCCGATCGCTTTGTTGTCTTTGGCAGTCAGTTCCTCGTCCAACTGATAAGCCGACAGCATGCTGTTGATGATCTTGGCGATAATGAGAACAGTCAGGGCGATGGCAACGTAGACCACCGCCTGAGAATCAAGAACCTGACGAGCAACACTGACATCGAGCCACTCGGAGGCTGCAAAAACGGGTTGATAAAACATGGTAATCAGTTGAGTCGGGATGAGTTATTTGCCTCCGCCGCTGAAGCTGCCGCTGCGACTTGGACTGCTGCTACGTATGGAAGGGCTCGAGGTTGTTTTGGAGTTTGAAGAACTGTAGGAACTTGTGGTCGCGCTCGAGCTGGACGTAGTCTTGGTGGACTTGCCGAAGCCGCCGCTCTTAATCTGCTTGGAGGGATTTCGCGCCTGGAAGCTTTTTTGCGTCGTGGTCGGGTTCTTCAGCGGGGCCTTGATATTGGTCGCGTTTTTACCCGCGTTGGGCGAAGTCGCCGAGGTCGACAGACTGCTTTGGGAAGTGCGGTTCAATGAACTGCCTGCGGTATAGCTCCTGGTTGTGGATTGGTAGCGGTCATAGGATTGAGTATTCCAACTGCTGTAGGTGTATGGATACCTATTGTACCCGTATGGAGAGTAATAACGGTCGTGATCGCCAAACATCCACCGTAGCATCAGATAATCGCCGATGCCAAAGCTGGAGTGGTAATAATGGTTGTGGCCATAAATATGTGGATTCCCCTGGATCTCGTAAGTACCGGTCGTTTCCGTTTCTTTCGATATGTCGATCGAAGCGATTTCCTGGACTTGTGGGGCGGTCTCCCCCTCCAGTGGGGGCAGCTCCACGAATAGCGAAAGGCCGCGATTACTCTCGGCGCCATATTCCTCGACTTGAATGTAGTCGACTTTCCCGTCCTCATCGAGGTCGAGGTTGTGTAATGCAGGGGAATTGTTGTTGAGGCGCTTCTCAAGGGCACCGGCATCGGCGGTTTCTTGGAGAAGCTGCTCGAGCACGCGCAGATCGAACTGCTCCGAGGCGTCTACCAAGTCTTGGCTTGCAACAATGGTGCGTGTCTCAACGGTTTCACGAACCGGTGTGGAGGTTGTGTAGCTATTGCTGTAATGCCTGCGGCTGCCGCAGTTGCTAAACATACTGGCAACTACAATGAGCGCAAAAACGCAGATAACAATGTTCTGTATTTTCATAGTGTGGTCTCCCATGCCTTCAAATATAATTGATAGATGGTCGATGAGGTCAGGGTGGTGATACCGTCCCGTTCGGCTTGAAGCTGGCCTTTGCCAAAGGTGAACGACGCCTGCATCACCTCGGGTGTGAGATAGCGGGTATGTTCATTTATGGTTTGGGCCTCTTCCACCATGCCGAGGATCGATTTGGTTTCGTAAAGTCTGGCGTTGCCACCAATCCACCAGCCCCATTCTCCAAACGAGGGCACGTTGTCATGGTAAGGAACTGCCGCGAAGCCGGCTGCTTCAAGAGTGCGGCCAATGCACAGAAAAACTTCCTTGGCGTGGATTGGAGATGTTGACTGTTGCGCGAACAATCCGTCCGCAGTCAGTTTCTGTTTCATCGCTTCGTAGAAAGGCAGGCTGTATAGTTTTGCTAGGTCCGGTGAATTCGGATCGGGAAAGTCCATCAGTATCACGTTGAAACGCCCGGGAGCCTGTCGCACAAAATTGGCTGCGTCCAAATTATACACCGACACACTGACCTCCTCGGATACCTCACGGTCATAGCGCAATCCCCGCTTTGTTATGTTCAATGCTGTAGCCAGCGGTTCGCCGATCGCCTGGTTCTTGATGTTGACCACACGTGCATCGAGCAGGCTGCCTGCGTTCAGTTCACGCAAGTAGTCGTTCTCGCAAGCCAACCGGGTCATCGCCGGATCAATGTCCACGAGCACGACCTCTCGCACGTCCGGGTATTTTAATACTTCCCGCAGAGCCAGGCCATCCCCGCCGCCAAGGATGAGCACGCGGTCACGGCGTGGTGCCAGAGTCATCACGGGGTGGACCAGGTTCTCGTGGTAGATGTATTCGTCCACAGAGGAAAACTGGATGTGACCGTTTATGTAGCAATTAACGCGGTCATGCGCTCCCTTGGTCAGCACAATGTGTTGGTATTGCGTCGTGTGCGAAAACACCACCTCATCGCGGTAAAGTGCCTGCTCCGCCGCATTTGCCCACGCCTGGGCCTGGAGCAGCCCGACCAAAGTCGCTGCGATGGACAATGTCAGCATCGCCAGTAAGGGACTGCGCCAGCGTAGCATTGGCCAGAACAGATAAGTGCAAAATGCCGATGTGGCGAATGTGGCGAGTGCAACGAGGAAAGCAATCTGCGTAATCGAGAAGAAGTTGATCAGCACGAACACCCAGACGAGTGCACCGATCAACGCACCGATGTAATCCATCTTGAGCACCCGCGCGATATTGAAGCGCACGTCGATGTCCTTGCCCTCGTTCAGGCGCAGCATCAGCGGAATCTCAAAGCCGATGAGCAAACCGACAAGCGCAGTGAAGCCATACTGGATCAACGCGAAATGGACGGGGTCCCATGCAAACACCCGGATCATCGCGAGTGGCCCGAATGCCCCGGACAACCCGAGAAGCAACTGGCTGCCGATTAGCTTGTCGGCAATGCCCTTTCGGTCGACATGCTTTTGCAAGTCGGCCCCCAGTCCCATAGTGAAGAGCATAATTGCAATGACGATCGCCCATTGACGTACACTGTTGCCTAGCAAATCCGATGCGACCTTGCTGAATGTGTATTCATAGGCGAGTCCGCAAGCTCCCATAGAGAACATAGCCACTCCCAAGCTCCAACCGTAAATACTGCATGGCTTGCCCTGACCAGGCGAGGGGGCAACTTGGGATGAGACATTCACGGTTGGAAGGTATGCTAATGCGACTAACCGTGTAAATTATAAACAGTTTTGCATTTCAACCCACAATCCCCCTTATGTTGCCCATAAATCCTACTTTTCCGTGTCAGGTGATAGATCGTCCTAGTTAGTTTCATGTCAGCAAGTCAGGGTGGACTGCCGAAGACCCAGTGGCAACTCCCTCCGCTATTATGCACACTCATCCGTGCCTGCAGATCCACAGTATAACCCACATAATACTGGGAACGATCGGTTTCCGAACGAAGGATATACACGTAATGCATGGACAAGCAGGATTCAAAACGCCCGTGCGTCGCCCCTAAGGGGCTATGCAGGGCATGCTCGCTAGCTGCAATCTCCACATGGCGAAGCCATGCGTAGCTCGCAGAGCGAAGCTTCAATCCGGGAGTAAACGTTTCGACGCAAACGCCTTACCAGAATGCGACTTCAGGTACAATTCGAACGCTTTCGCTTTCCCCTCGTCCGGAAACGCGCAGTAATAACACAGTTCCCAGGGCATGTATTTCGAGGTATGATGACTCCCTCCGCTATTATGCACACTCATCCGTGCCTGCAGATCCACAGTATAACCCACATAATACTGGGAACGATCGGTTTCCGAACGAAGGATATACACGTAATGCATGGACAAGCAGGATTCAAAACGCCCGTGCGTCGCCCCTAAGGGGCTATGCAGGGCATGCTCGCTAGCTGCAATCTCCACATGGCGAAGCCATGCGTAGCTCGCAGAGCGAAGCATGGTGCCCGGGGCGGGACTTGAACCCGCACGGCCTTGCGGCCAAGGGATTTTAAGTCCCCAGTGTCTACCATTCCACCACCCGGGCCGGGTCAGGGATGGAAGGAAGCAAGTGGACCTTGCCATGGCAAGAACGGAAAAGATAAGCGATGGAAAAACAGGGAAGACTTGGACAAGCGGGTGAAAGGCCCTAAGTTATTGCCCATGAATGAAGATGGCTCACTGGAATCCTTTCGCTCCTCACTGGATGCGAACTACGACTGGCCCTGCCTGTATCCATTCAAATTCATCGTTCCGATCGAGTCCGCCGAGAGCGTTCTGGGCCTCTTTGCGGACGATCCCGTACAGGAGCGCCCCTCCTCGAGTGGACGCTACATCGCCTATACAATGGAGATGCATGTCCACTCCTGCGATGAAGTCATCGCCATTTATCAGCGTGTCGCACAAGTCCCCGGAGTGATTTCCTTGTAACACCGGAGTCTCCGATGAACGGGCGGTAGGGAATAAGATAGGTCGGAATACCTCTTACAAACAGACAGGAAATCCCCCCCCTATACGACAAAAGCCCGATGACACTCGCAAAAACAATCTGCCTTCTTATTTTTACACTGGCCGGAACGAGTGCCTGTTCCGCAGAAAGCGAATCACCATCCGACATGCCGACATTAAGCGAAGAGGAAAAAGCAGGCCTTGAAGTGGCCTGCTTTGGCGCGGGATGTTTTTGGTGCGTGGAGGCCGTCTTTGAACGCCTGGATGGCGTGAAGGAGGTTGAATCCGGCTACATGGGCGGCGATGTCCCCAACCCGAGCTACCGTGAAGTATGCACAGGCCGCACGGGGCATGCCGAAGTCACCCGTATTTATTTTGATCCAGCAATCATCTCGTATGCAAAACTGCTCGAATGGTTCTGGAAATCGCACGACCCGACCACGCTCAACCGGCAGGGAGCGGATGTCGGCACCCAATATCGCTCTGTAATTTTCTACTATTCAGAGGAACAGCGGACCATCGCCGAAGCCGCCAAAATCAAGGCCCAAAAGCTGATCGCCGATCCGATCGTCACCGAGATCACCGCCGCTTCCGTTTTTTACCCGGCTGAAGACTACCATCAGGACTACTACCAGTTGAACGGTTCCGCACCTTACTGCCGTGCCGTGATACGCCCCAAACTTGAGAAATTACACCTCGAATAAAGACAGGGCACACCTCCTGCCATGTAAATATTTCGTAAAGCCTTGCCTCGTCGTTCACTTTGAGGATTTAGGGATTAACAACCACATTCCGCTCTGTTCCGTTTCGCCCAATGCCATACATGATCGAATGGAGAGAACGCGGGGTGTATTGGACCTACACGGGAACCCTGACTGGAGAAGACTTGCTTCAGTCCAATTTCGAGATCTATGGGGATGAACGTTTTGACGACTTAACCTACCAGATCGTCAACCTGCTTGAAGTCGACAAGGTTGATGTTTCAGAGAACCACATGCGAAAAGTTGCTCATCTGGACATGGCGGCGGCGCGTTCGAACAAACGAATACGCATCGCAGTGGTGGCCAGGACACCGGAAGCCATCGCGTTGAACACTCTGTACGAGAAGTACGTCAGCGGTGACAGCTGGCCGTCTCGCCTGTTCGAAACCGTCGAGGAAGCCGAAGCATGGATCCATGCCCCCCGGGACCTTTATCCGCCCGAGCAGTAAACTGAAACGAATTCACCGGTGCGGCCAGCGCCTAGTAAGACTTGGCAAAAATCACCCGCTTGCCCGGCTTGCCGGTGAAGACACACGGCACGACCTCGTCGAGCGTCGCATTCGGGATGCAGCGAACCGTCACCTTGTACTGCTTGGCAATGCGATCTTCCAGCTCCGTATCACAACAGAAGCCCATCGATGCAAAACCACCGTGGATTTCAGGCTGCTCCTGATTTTCCGGAGTGAAAAACTCGATAAACTCGGCCTCCGTGGTTATTTCACGGGTATGGGCATAACGGAAGGCCTTGGCCTTGGCGAACAGGTTGTCCTGAATTTCGTCCAACAGCGCCGAGATGCCGGCAACAAAGTCCACCCGAGGAATCCCCTGCTTGTCTTTCGGTGCACGGTCGCGACGGCCCACAAAGACCGCATTATTCTCCATGTCGCGCGGGCCGACTTCGACACGAACCGGAATCCCCTTCTTGATCCAGCCCCATGCTTTTTCGCCACCACGCATATCGCGGTCGTCGAACTCGACCTTGACCCGGCCATCGAGGAAGTTCTGTCCTTCCAACTCTTTCTTCAGCTCAAGACAATATTCCAGCACGGCCGCACGGGTTTCTTCCTTCGGCGTCACCGGAATGATCACGACATGGGACGGAGCGATACGCGGCGGCAGAACCAAGCCGTCATCATCGGAATGCGTCATGATCAAACCACCCACCAAGCGTGTTGAAACCCCCCACGAGGTGGTCCATGCATACTCCTCCTTACCTTCGGCACTGAGATATTTGATCTCACTGGACTTGGCGAAATTCTGCCCCAGGAAGTGCGAGGTACCGGCCTGCAGGGCCTTACGGTCCTGCATCATCGCCTCAATCGCAAAGGTGGCATCGGCTCCCGGGAAACGCTCGGCTTCGGTTTTTTCACCGGTTATCACCGGCATCGCCATGTAGCTCTCGGCGAAGTCCGCATACACTTCGAGCATCTTGCGGGTCTCTTCCATCGCTTCTTCCGCAGTCGCATGAACCGTATGCCCCTCCTGCCAGAGGAACTCAGCCGTACGCAGGAACAGGCGGGTGCGCATCTCCCAACGGACCACATTGGCCCACTGGTTGATCAGCAAGGGCAGGTCGCGATAAGACTGGACCCATTTGGAAAACAGTTCCCCGATAATCGTTTCGGAAGTAGGACGCACAATCAGCGGTTCCTCCAAGGGACCGGCCGGCTGGAGCTTGCCGTCCTCATCCGCCTCTAAGCGGGAATGCGTCACCACCGCGCATTCCTTGGCAAAACCTTCTACGTGGTCCGCTTCCTTCTGCAGAAAGCTCATGGGAATAAAGAGCGGGAAGTAGGCGTTCTTGTGTCCTGTTTCCTTGAAGCGGCGATCCAGCTCACGCTGGATATTTTCCCAGATCGCGTAGCCCCAAGGCTTGATCACCATGCAACCGCGCACCGGAGAGGTTTCCGCGAGATCAGCGGCCTTGACGACCTGTTGATACCATTCGGGATAATCCTCGACCCGAGTCGGAGTAATTGCGGTTTGTGCCTGCTTAGCCATAAGGGGTGGTAGCAAAAGCGCCCCGCTCCAGCCTGCAATCCCAAACTGCAGTCAGCAAGATGCCGCCAACAACACGAACCGCCTTCAGCAAACGTACGTTGAAACAGTCGCGTCCCCAAATGCCGCCTCAGCGGTGATCGCCCATCCAGCCACCTTGCACAAAATCAACCAAGGGCGCGACCACTCCGGGAAAGAAATTATAGAGCACCAGTCCAACAGCCACGATCCCGATGACAATAATCAGGCCTTTCCCCGCGCTCTGGATCAACTTCAGCACCAAGACCACCAGCACGATCAGTATGGCCCAGACAACAAAGTTGCCGGACATCAAGGCGTCTAGTATACCTTCCATACCTCCTTATCTTCCAAAGACGGCGGGCACATGCAAGCTTATGCGACTCGGGCAATGAACGTAGCGAGCACTACTTAGCCTCCCCGATAAACTCTTGCTGCATCCAGTATTGGAGGCATTCCGGCACTTTCACGCGTCCGTCGGCCTGGAGGTTGTTCTCCAGAATCGCCGCCAAAACACGAGGCACGGCCAAGCCCGAGCCATTCAAGGTATGAGCCGTAACAGGCTTACCGTCCGGCCCGCGGTAGCGGATCCCCGCCCGACGGGCCTGGAAATCGGTAAAGTTACTGCAACTGGACACTTCCAGCCAACGCTTCTGTCCCGCCGCAAACACTTCGAGGTCATACTGCTTGGCGTGCGGGAAGCCGATGTCACCGGTGCACATACGCAAGACCCGGTAAGGCAACTCAAGCTTTTGCAGGAGACCTTCCACATCCGTGCGTAGTTTCTCCAGCTCATCCATACTGCTTTCCGCCGAGGTCCACTTCACCAGTTCGACCTTGTCAAACTGGTGCAGGCGGTTCAAGCCGCGGACATGAGCGCCCCAGCTGCCAGCCTCACGCCGGAAACAGGGAGTATAGGCACAACGGCATATCGGAAGCTGCTCCGCATCGAGGATCTCATCCCGGTAGAAATTGGTCACCGGCACTTCCGCAGTCGGAATCAGGTACAGCCCTTCGTTCTCGTCGACGTACATCTGCCCCTCCTTGTCCGGCAATTGCCCGGTCGCGGTTGCACTGGCAGCATTGACCACGATTGGAGGCATCACCTCCTCATAGCCGTTTTGCTGGGCCTCCTGAAGGAAGAAGTTGACCAGGGCACGGACCAAGCGCGACATCTCGCCGACATAGAAGGGAAAACCGGCCCCTGCAGCCTTCACCCCACGCGCAAAGTCGATCCGGGCTTCAAACCAGGGGATATCGAAGTGAGGCACCGCATATGGGAATGCCGCATCGGCATCGCCCCAAGTATCCGCGACGACATTATCGTCCTCGGTCTTCCCCACCGGCACGCTCGGATCGGGCAAGTTCGGAATGGCGAGGAAAGCATCTTGGAATTTTTGGTCCGCATCCTTTGCGGCCGACTCCAGCTCTTTCGCCTGGGCGGCAATCGCCTTCATCTCCTGCACCTTCGCGATGAATTCCGGAGAGCCCTTCTTCAGCGAGGCCATCTCCTGGTTCGCAGCTTTTTGCGCGGCACGGGCTTGTTCGGCCTCTGTGATCCGGGCACGACGGGCCACATCGAGCTCGAGCACCGCATCGATGTCGCAGTCGAATTTCTTGTTGGCTATGGCAGCGCGAACAACGTCCGGCTGCTCGCGAAGGAGCTTAATGTCAATCATGGCTCAGAAAAGGAAAGCGCGGATGAGAAGGCAAAGGAGCCGAGGGGTCAAAGCGATATTTAAGGTGAAATCAGGATTGGAACCCCGATAAAAGCGTCACATGGTGCCTTTGAGTGAAAGTCATCCAAATACTGCCCGAATTGAATGCCGGGGGTGTCGAACGCGGCTCCCTTGAGATCGGCCGCGCACTCGTCGCCCGCGGACATAGCTCTATCGTCATCTCGAATGGCGGCCGTTTGGTGGAGCAACTGGAATCGGAAGGGAGCCGCCACATACAACTCCCCGTCCATCGCAAAAGCCTGTTATCACTCAAACTGGTTGGCGTGCTACGTGCCTTATTCCTGAAAGAACAGCCGGATGTCATACACCTGCGTTCGCGCGTGCCGGCCTGGCTGGCCTGGCTGGCATGGCGCAAGATGGACCCACTGACCCGCCCCCGTCTGGTGAGCACCGTGCATGGCCTGTACTCGGTCAACTTCTACTCGAAAATCATGACGCGAGGGGAGAAAGTCATCTGTGTCTCAGAGACCGTCCGCGACTATGTCAAAAAGCACTACCCCGACGTCTCCGCAGGCAAGCTTTGCGTGATCCACCGCGGTGTCGATCCAAGCCAGTATCCCTATGGCTATGCCCCGGAGACCGAATGGCTCCAGCAATGGGAAAGGGATTATCCGGACTTGTCAGGCAAGTATGTCGTGACCTTACCGGGACGAATCACCCGCTGGAAAGGACAACTCGATTTCATTGAAGTCGTCGCACGCCTGAAGGAAGGTGGCATTCCGGTTCATGGACTCATCGTAGGGGAGCCTCATCCCAAGAAACTCGAATTCTTCGAAGAGGTGAAACAGACCATCTCCGAGGCCGGGTTGAAGGAGCATATCAGCCTGGTCGGCCATCGCAGCGACCTGCGAGAGATCATGGCAGTCTCCGATGCGGTGGTCTCCTGTTCGACCGACCCCGAAGCCTTCGGTCGGGTCAGTCTGGAAGCGCTTTCCATCGGTAAGCCGGTGGTCGCCTATGACCACGGGGGCGTGCACGAGCAACTCGATGCGCTTCTCCCGGAAGGAAAGGTTCCAGTCGGCGATATAACGGCCATGGCTTCGCGTCTCAACGACTGGTATCAAGCGCCGCACCATCCGGAACAGGACAATCCCTTTACGCTGGAGAACATGCAGTCCCAGACGCTCTCGGTGTACGAAGAGCTCCTCCGAGCCTGACCCGCCTCAGGACGGGAGGTTCACATGCTGCCGCATGAAGGCCTTGATCGCTTCCGGAGTCGGTTCGACCTGGTGTTTCACAATCTGACGGGCCTTGAGCGCTTCCAAGGAAGGATGGGTCGACTCCAGCCCGATGGCATCGACGATCGTATCCGGGAACTTCGCCGGATGCGCGGTCGAAAGAATGATTTCGGGACCGTTCTCATCCACAGGCGCAAATCCACAGGCGGTATGGGGATCGATGACGTAGGTAAAGGAATCGTAGATCCGTCCGATAATGCCGGGGATCTCAGAGTCATCCGTACGTGAGCTGCTGAAGCTGCTGTCATCAAAATCCTCAAAGACGTACTTTCCGGTCTCCTTGAAGGTCTTCATGATTTCACGTACCTTGGCCGGATCCTGCCCGACTGCGTAATAGAGGAAGCGCTCGAAATTCGAAGCCACCTGGATGTCCATCGAAGGCGCCAGGCTCGGAGCCACCGCATCCAGTTCGTAGGTCCCAGTGGCAAAAAGCCGGTGCAGGATATCATTCTGGTTCGTCGCCACTCGGAAGCCCTTGATCGGCACGCCCATTTGTTGAACCAGCCAACCGGCTAGCACATTGCCAAAATTTCCCGTCGGAACCACAAAGATGACAGACTCACGGATCTCAGCCGGAAGACGGAAGAAGGCCGAGAGATAATAAACGCACTGCGCCAGAATACGGGCTAAATTGATGGAATTGACTGCAGACAAGCCCACTTCCGCGGCAAACTCGCGATCCTCAAACACCGTCTTCATCGCCGTCTGGGCGTCGTCAAAACTGCCCTGGATCGCCAGCGGAAAGACATTATCCGCCCCCGTACAGGTCATCTGACGCTCCTGCAGCGGGGAAATCCGCCCATCCGGATACAGGATGAAAGTCGTCACACCCGTCTTGCCGAGCAAACCGTGGATGGCTGCCGCACCGGTGTCCCCCGAAGTCGCGCCCAGCACTGAAATCGGACGTCCCGTCCGTGCAATCTGCGCCTCATAGAGATTGCCCAGCAACTGCAGGGCGAAATCCTTGAATGCCAGCGTCGGCCCGTGAAAGAGCTCCAGAACATAGTGCGTCTCGTCCAACTTGCGGATCGGAGCGATCTCAGGATCGTCGAACTTTGTATAGGAACGCTGCACGATGCCACTGAGCTCGGAACGATCGAGATCGGTCGCAAAGATGGCAAAGAAGGCCTCACAGAGTTCGGCGTATCCCAGCGATTCCCACTCCGGAAGGTACGCAGTCAGGTCCGGCAGTGCTTCCGGCAAATAGAGGCCACCGTCCGGTGCGAGGCCCTGCTCCACTGCGGTCGAAAAACTGACAGGCGGCACCTGTCCACGCGTGCTGATGTATTGCATACCCGATAAGAAGTCGGAATTCAGACGGCTTTCGTCAATAGACAAAGTCGAGCAGCCACCCGGATCGGCTCAGACCAAGCCGCAAAATCCCAGCTAATACCACCTCGAAATACATTTAATACCAAGATTCGCCGGGACTTATCTCATTTAAAGCGGGACAGGAAATAACTATTCTTTGGGCATCGAAATGCGACTGTACCCCATCGCTTTTACACTGCTGAGCGCCCTGTTCGGCAGTCTACTTCACGCATCGGAGCCCGCCCCAGCCTTCGATAACGCCGACTGTTTCCTCTGCCACGACGATGACACGGCGAAGTTCGAGAACGGGCCGCGTACCGGCCAGTCGATCTATGTCAATCCGGAGACCTACTCGACATCCGTCCACGCCGAGCTGACCTGCATCGAGTGCCACGAAAAACTCGACGTGGACAGCCATCCGGATGGCACGCCCCTCGCTCCGGTTTCCTGTGCGAAGTGTCACGAAGACCAGTCCGCCAGCTACGGGGTGAGTGCCCACGGCGCCAACGGCACACTCAAGCACGGCGAAGACACCATCGCCTCCCCCAGCTGCAGCGGCTGTCACGGCACTCATAACATCCTCTCACCGTCCAAACTCGAGTCACCTCTCAATTTCCTCAACCTCACGGAAACCTGCGGCCAGTGCCACACGCAGGTCGCCACCGACATACGCGACAGCGTGCACGGCTCCCCCGAAGCCCGTGGCCGCCGCGAATCACCCGTCTGCACCGACTGCCACAGCGAACATGCCATCGCCCCCTTGGAGCGCGCGGCCAGCATCCATCAATCCGGCGAGGTCTGCGCCCAATGCCACGCCAGCGAGCGCCTCAACTCAAAATACGGGATCGAGCCCGACCGCGTCGGCAGCTACCAAGCCAGTTACCACGGGCTGGCCACGCGCCTCGGCGACACCGCCGTCGCCAACTGCGCCAGTTGCCACGGCTACCACCTGATTCTGAACTCGGAAAACCCGCGCTCCAGTATCAACCCTGCAAACCTGCGGCAGACCTGCGGCGAATGCCACCCCGGAGCCAGCGAGCGATTCGTCAGCGGCGAGATCCACCACCCCTCCGCCGAGCCCGGCAAGAGCGACCTCGGCGCACGCGTCAACCTGTTCGTCCGAAGCTTTTACAAACTACTGATCGTCGTCGTGATCGGCTTCATGCTTTTCCACAACGGACTGGCCTGGCGTCGCCGCGTGCTGAAGCATCTGAACAATCCACGCCGCACGGTCGTCCGGATGAGCCCGCAACTTCGCATCCAGCATGCCCTGCTCGCCGGTAGTTTCATCTACCTCGCTCTTTCGGGCTTCGCCCTCGCCTACCCCGACTCGATTCTGGCCTGGGTCCTCGGCGGACACGAAGGCTTCCGCCGCTGGAGCCACCGCATTGTCGGCGTGTTCATGCTCCTGCTCGGTGGCTACCATGTGCTCTTCCTCCTCATCGCACGAGAAGGCCGGCAGTTGCTCCGCGACATCTGGGTGCGTTGGCAGGACTTCCGCGACATCAAGCGCAACCTCGCTTTCTACCTCAACCACAAGGCAAACAAGGCGCGCTTCGGCCGCTTCGGATATCCGGAAAAGCTGGAATACTGGGCCGTTTTCTGGGGCACCCTCATCATGGGGCTCAGTGGCTTCCTCATCTGGCTGAAGATTCCCGTCACCCAATACCTGCCACGCTGGATCATCGAGGTAGCGACCTCCGTGCACTTCTACGAGGCCGTCCTCGCCGTGCTCGCCATCATCGTCTGGCACCTCTACCATGTCATCTTCGATCCGGGCGCTTATCCCATGAACGGCGCCTGGCTGGACGGCAAAGTCACCCCCGAGTGGATGGAAGAAGAGCATCCGCTGGCAGAGCGGGACGATGCGCCCCAGCCGGGCGCAAAACACGACGAAAATCCTTCTTGAAACTCAGCTTGCTGATAATGCAGGTGGCGATTCAAGCCTGCCCGACCACAACCGATACGAAGATTAGGGCCAGTCCGGACAGTTGCATGAAAAACGGCTTCTTAGCCTCGCTCCAATGGACAATCAGAAAAATGAGCTGCACCGGGGAAAGCAGCAAACAGCCAAGGCCCCAGAGGACACTGACCGAGAAACTTTCAATCAGGAGCCATATCCACCCGATAATTACAATCGCCAATCCAATAAGATCCAGTGCTGTTACCAGTGATTCCACATACAAATCCTCAAGACGTTACTTCAACCCGTCAAATAATTTTCGCCGACGGACGTCGTCTGCTAGAAACGGGAGGCAAAGCTTTGCCGTAATTGAACCTGCGCATCCGGCCCCTCCACCCAACTGTCTCCATCCAGCCCGTAGACGAGGACCGGCTCAAAATAACCGGCCCCCACCGCCTGATTGATCAAGTCCTCGGCGGAGAGGCAGACCCGACCGGCATGCGGCTGGAGCTCAAAACGAACATCCGCCACGCCGTGATAGGAGCGATAAACCAACTCCGTGCAGGCGAGACGGTCGGCCGAGCTGAAATCGAAGATAAAGTCATAGAGCTTGCCCGCATGCGTGAGCCCACGCGCGATCACCAGTGCCACGGCTTCAGCTGCGAGTTGTGGACGAAGTACGGTAAAGGCATCGACCTGGAGGGTGTCCTCCGGCGGGCGCAGGCGCACACCGTCTTTTTTCGCTTCTAGAAAACGGATGTCTTCGCCGATCCCTTCATGGGGCTCCAGACCGAGCCGGGCCCGTTGATGATTACTCCCAATATAAAAGGCGGCATGCGGCCAGAAGCCAGGCAGGAAGAGGTTACTCACCGCATCGTCGTGCCGGGTAACCAAGACATCGCCCGGTTGCAAAAACGACTCCAAACGTGCGCGTATTTCCGGTGTGACCCGCTTGCCCGCGCCGCGCGGTTTCACAAAGGGCTGTTTCAGTTCAGCGATGGCACTGCCACTGATCCGGAACAGCTGGAACATCGTCTTCTGGTAGCCCGAACGGCGACGGCGTAGATAGGAATGGATCCGGTAGCGTAACCGGCTTTGCAGGAAGTCCTCTCGCCGGGCACTGAAAAACGCCTCCTCGCCCCGGATCAAGCCGACCAGCGGTCTCAAATCTTCGTGCGATTCCAAGGCCTCGATCCCTTCGCGGTGCCGGCGGAAGTAATGAACCGCATCGTCGAAGCCCCACCACCGACGGGGCGATGTCAGGCTCTTGTACACCTGCGTGAAACTATTACGCTCCAGCCCATAGCGAGGCTCCGCCTCATCCAGCTTCACCTTGACCAGCGGGTGCGCTTCCGCCAACGCGACAAGATAACTGGCCGAACGGACCAGAATCGTCGCCGCACTGAATGCAACCAGAAAGGCCTCCAGACTGGGCGTGGCGTCCGCTTGGTACTTACCGGCACTGATCGCCCGGACGCACTCCAGCAAGCTGGTCCGAACCGCCAGATAGCGGGCATAGATCTCACGCAAGCGCTCATCCTCGTCCGGGAGAAAGTAGCCCCGTGTTTCCGCCGCGGCAAACGCATCCATATAGGAGCGGACTTCCGCCTCGCGCGGAAGCGACTCGGCGGCAGCCAGCACAACCGGCACGTACGACAGGGGGTCGACCACATGTGCCGCAGGCTCGGTCATTTTCGTGCGGGGAAAACTAGGCGCCTAGGTCAAAAGCCTTGTGCACGACCCGGGTCGCTTCTTCCGCATCCGCCGGGTCGATACCGACCGAGATCTTAATCTCAGAGGTACTGACCAACTGGATGTTGACGCCGGCCTCGGCCAGGGCTTCGAACAGTTTTGCGGCCACACCGGAATGTGAACGCATGCCGACACCCACCACGGAAACCTTGGCGATGTCGCTGGCTTCAAACAGCTTGCCACTGGCTTCATCGGGGAAAGAGGCAGTCACCGCCTTTTCCGCACGGTAAATATCATCCCGCGGCACCGTAAAAGTCATGTTCGCCTTCCCTTCACGGCCGAGATTCTGGACGATCATATCGACACTGATCCCCGCATCCGCCAGCGCTTTGAAGAGCTTGGCAGCGGTCCCCGGACGGTCCGGGAGATCGCTCACCACGATCTTGGCCTGGTTCTTATCAAGCGCGACGCCACTCACGACGACGTCTTCCATGGAAGCGACTTCTTCTTTCACGATGGTTCCGGGATTGTTGTTAAAACTGGAGCGAACTTCAAAAACGACGTTAAACTTCTGGGCGAACTCGACGGCACGGTTCTGCATGACCTTGGAGCCGGAGCTGGCCAGTTCGAGCATCTCCTCGTAGGAGATTTCATTGAGCTTTTTGGCATCCGGGACCAAACGGGGATCCGCCGTATAGACACCGTCGACATCCGTGCAGATCTGGCAAAGGTCAGCCTTCAGGGCGGCCGCGATCGCAATCGCACTCAGGTCGGAACCGCCACGCCCGAGCGTCGTGATCTGGCCCTCGGGGGTGTGCCCCTGGAAACCGGCCAGGATGACGACCTTGCCTGCATCCAATTGATCTTTGAGGTCGCCGCCGGAAATACTGGTGATCCGCGCGCGGGTATGGAAGGGGTCGGTCAGGATGCCGGCCTGCAGACCGGTCCGGGAGACCGCAGGCACCCCCAGCGAATGCAGCGCCATTGCCGTCAAGGCGATGGTTTCCTGTTCGCCGACCGCGAGGAGCATATCCATTTCCCGCTCATCCGGATTCGGGTTGAGAGCCTTGGCCCGGGCAATCAATTCGTTGGTCACGCCGGAACGCGCGGAGACCACCACGACGACCTGGTTCCCGGCATCGTAGGTTTCCTTCACGCGGCGGGCCACATTCTTGATGCGGTCCACATCGCCGACCGAGGTGCCACCATATTTTTGGACGATTAAAGACATTGATTTGCAGATGAAACCGCCCAAAGCAATACGAGCCGCGCGAAGTTTCAAGGCCAGAGTTACATTGCCGGCGAATCCGGAAACCTACTTCTCAATCAAGTAGTAGACGGTATCAGGTCCTCAAAACTCATTCAGCCAGAAATGACTGCAAGGCCTTCAAAGCGGCATTTTTCGCCTTGGAGAGCTCATCCGCACGTTCCAGCACTTCTTCCAACAGGCTTTCGATGGGGTACATTTGAAGTTCGCGAGCGAGCGCACTCAGCGAGCAGCATTCGCAGTTCAGCGCCACCCCTTTCAGGGAATGCAAATGAAAACGGAGCGTTTCGGGATCCTCCCGCACAAGCCCCTCCCGCACCCCACGGTGGTGCTGTTCCATCTCCTGACAGGCACGCGCCGCCGCGTCACGGGCCGAGGCGACATCCTGCATGAGACGATTGAGATATTCATCCCGGTCAAAAACCGGCATCACATCGGGATCCTCAGCAGGTCGATCCGGCGGGGAAATCACCTGCACATGCGGACCACTCTTCAGGAGAAACGCATCCAGTTCGACGATCAGCTTGTTCCGGTCGATCGGCTTGGAAATGTACGCGTTAATGCCGGCATCGAAACAGGCCTTGCTGTCTTCCGGCCGGGCGTGCGCCGTGACCGCGATAATGGGAATCTCCCGGTTCCCTTCCCCCGCTTCGCCGCTGCGGATCCGCCGGGAAGCCTCGTGCCCGTCCATCCGGGGCATTTGGACATCCATCAGCACCAAGTCATAATCCTTGGATTTCAAGGCCTCGATCGCCTCAATCCCGTTTTCGACAAAATCGATTTTCAAGCCGGTCCGTTTGAGCAGGGTGGCCGCTACGAGCTGGTTCGTCCGGTTGTCTTCCGCAAAAAGCACCCGGGCCTCCAAGTCCTGGTACCGGCCAACGTGCTTGGGCCAAGACTTCGCAACCGGACGAGTCTCCGGGGCGGGCTCGGCCGCATCGGGAACATCCACCTCGACGACCGGCAAGGTGAGGATGAACCAAAATTCAGCCCCGGAGCCGTACTCGCTTTCACAGCCGATACGCCCGTCCATCAAGCCGACCAGATTCTTGGAAATGGCCAGTCCCAATCCCGTCCCACCGTAGAGCCGGGAAGTACTGCTGTCGATTTGACTGAACTCCTTGAATAATTTGTCCTTCAGCGCCCGCTTGATCCCGATCCCCGTATCCTTGACCGCAAAACGGAGCATTACGGAATTGTCGCGGCGGCGGCTGGCGGTTTTTTCCACCACCACGTCCACCCGGCCACGCGCGGTAAACTTGATCGCATTGCCAATCAGATTGACGAGAACCTGCCGTATCCGAGCCGGGTCGCCCCGCAACTTATCGGGCACATCGCCCTTGACTTCACAGTAGAAACCGAGGCCACGTCCGTTCGCCTTGTGAAGAAACATCGTATCGAGTTCCCCCAGCAACTCACCCAAGCTAAAATCGCGAATCGCCAGCTCCAAACGACCGGCCTCAATTTTGGAGAAATCAAGGATGTCATTGATCAGACCAAGCAGCGCCATTCCACTGCTGTTAATGATGTCGACACACTCCTGCTGCTCGGGCTCGAGGCTCTTGACTTCGGAGAGGATCTCCGCCATCCCGATGATCCCATTGAGCGGCGTGCGGATCTCATGACTCATGTTCGCAAGAAACTGGCTCTTCGCACGGTTCGCTTCCTCGGCCCGATGCGCCAAGCGGGCCAGTTCTTCGCGTTGTTCGACTGTATGTGTGATATCCCAGTTTGTTCCGATCATCCGCAGCGCCTGTCCCTCTTCGTCAAACTGCACAATCGAGATGCCACGCATGTGCCGCACGGCACCGTTCGGCCAGACAATCCTGAATTCTGTATCGAAATCGGCGTTCCCCTCCAGCACCTGGCGTACAATCTCAGCCATACGCTCCCGGTCCCCTTCATGCAGGCTCTCATACCAGAGTTCATAGCTTGCCACAACTTTCAGGGGCGAGCGGCCATACAGCCGGAACATCTGCTCGTCCCAGATTAATTCACCGTTCAATATATTCCATTCCCAGATGCCGATACCTGAACCACGTGTCGCCACGGTCAGGCGATCCTTCGTCGCCAATAACCGCGCTTCCAATTCACGGTTCGCCGTCACGTCTTCCATTTGCGAAATGAAGTGCAGCGGGTTGCCCTCCGCATCACGTACCAGTGATACCGTCAGATTCATCCAAAGCTCGTGCCCTTTCGCATGCAGGTAACGCTTATACAATTGGTAGCTATTGCGTTCCCCCTGCACCGCTTCCCTGTTAAGGTCCATCCCCAGTTCAAGATCGTCCGGGTGGACAAATTCCCGAAAATGCCGTCCGACAAGATCCGAAGGGGAATAGCCCAACATACGGCAGAGCTTCTGATTGACCTCGGTCCAGGTTCCATCCAAGTCGGCGATCACCATACCACTGCCCGAGTTCTCGAAAGCACTGCGAAAACGCTGTTCGCTTTCGTGCAATTCTTTCAGAGCCTGCTTGCGCAGCGAAATATCACGTGCCACCCCGACGTACCCGCGAACCTGTCCCTCTGGATCACGCATCGGCGTGACAATCAAGACCACCGGGACCCGGGCTCCATCTTTACGAAGATAGGTCCACTCCCGCCGGTCCAAGCCCTCTTGGCGCGCCTTCGCAACGAAGATTTCAAACCCCTCGACCGTCCGTCCCAGCGCATCCTTCAATTCCCCCGCATAGGCCGACACCTCCTCGGGCACATGGAAGATATCCGGACTACGCCGTCCCAGGACTTCCTCTTTTTCATAGCCCAGCAATTTCTCTGCGCCGGAATTAAATACGGTAATCATCCCCTCACAATCGGTCGCGATAAAACTGAACTCCGTGGCCGAATCCAGAAGGTTGCCCATGAAACTGGATGCGGATTCATAGTTGATCCTCAAGCGCTTCTCGCGGTCGATATCCTGCAGCACACCGTAAATACGCACACACTGCCCGTTCTGGAACGCCGACTGGCCGATGGCGCGCACCCAACATTCGCGTCCCTTGGCGGTCAGGATCAAGAGCTCTTCATCGTAGGCCACCCCTTCTTCGATCGCACGTCGCACACACTCACGGATCCGGCCCCGCGCCCAACTCGCCTCATAGAATGCAATCCCGCTTTCGATATCGGGGACATAATCCGGATCAACCTCGTGAATCTCTTTCGTCGTCGGCGACCAATACAGCTTGCCCGTCCGGCAATCATATTCCCAGGCCCCCAGACGAGCGACCCGGGCGGCCTCATACACCAAATGCTGGCTGTCGCGCAGCTCCATCTCGATCTTCTTTTCCCAACTGATATTGCGCATGATCGAGACATACTGGCTCGCCTTCCCATCCGGACCACGCACTGCATAGAACAGCGAACGGACCCAGAAAAACTCGCCTTCCCCCGCGCGCAGGCACAGCTCTCCCTGCCAGTTTTTCCCACCATCGAGGTCCGTTTCGACCAAGTCCCATTGTCCCGGCATGTACTTCTCGCAGATCAGCCCCGGATAACTTGCACCCAACGCATTGCCGCCCGCAGGATAGAGCAATTGGTTGAATGCATCATTGGCATAGGTGATCACGAAGCCGGTATCCATGATTGCGACCAGGGCATACTCGTTGAGCGCCGCGAACAAACCATCCATTGCATCGGGACTTAAGGGAAATTGAGATTCGGCCGGCGGGTTCTGATCCATGATCAAGTGAGTCTCGGCAAAGCTAGCCGCGAAGGCAGGCATTGACTAGTAAAAACGGGGAGGCATTCCACCTTGGAGTTTGTTAGGCGTCCGTCAGCATGGGAATGCCTTCTCGTTACAGGGGCTCGCAATTCGCGCTTTTGTTTCAGGCCCGGAGCATCTAATAAGAAAGCATGCGTAAAGTAATCGGGGTCGACGGCGGAGGAACCAAAACACATGCCGTCTTGGCCACGGAGGCCGGAAGGGTCCTCGGACAAGGGACTGCCGGCGGTTCCAACCTGAACGAAGCCGGTGTCGACGGCGTACAAAGCGCGCTGCACGCCGCCGTTGCCAAAGCCTTCAGCAAGGCCGGGCTGCGCATGGAACCCGTCGATGCCCTCTTCCTCGGCATGGCCGGCGCCAGCAATGAAACGGACCGTACCCGCATACGACAGGCAGCTCTTAAACTGGACATTGCAGCGCACGCACGGATCGAAGTCGACCACGACCTGCGCATCGCCCTGAGCGGCGGCTTGGGAGGACGTCCCGGTATCGCACTCATCGCAGGAACGGGATCGGCCTGCTACGGGCGCGATGCATCCGGCACGTCCGTACAGGTAGGTGGCTTTGGTTGGCTGGTGGACGACTTGGGCAGCGGCTATTGGATCGCATGCCAGGCACTCAGCCGGAGCGTCCAACAGGCAGACGGACGACTGCGCGAAAGCCGGTTGAAAACAGCGGCCCTTCAATTTCTAGGCATCCCCTCAATGGATCGGTTCCGGGACCGTGTCTACAAGGAGGGGCTCCGACGCAGTGAACTCGCAGCCTTCTGCAAAGTGGTTCTCGAGCTGGCAAAAGCCGGAGATCCCGACGCCGGTGCGGTCGTATCCGAGGCTTTAATACATCTGGCACAGTTGGCGGAAACCGCGGCAACCCGGCTCAAGCTGACGTCAACCGAAATCGTTTTCGCAGGCGGCCTTGTTTCGAACGAAACATTCCGCTCACAACTTGAATCCGTAATCCGCGACAGGTTAGCCAACGTAAGCTTCACCGCCCCCTGCCTGCCACCAGTTGGCGGCGCGCTGGTAGAAGCATTACACTTGCTGGGAGAGCAGGTCCCGCAATCCGTACTGACAAACATTGGCGCCGGCCTCAGGACCGCCTAGCTTTGGGCTACCGTCTTCCCTGGATAAATCAGAGCTGAGCAAATCAGTCCTTTTTGTCCGAAGCGAAAATGGTGATATCCGCAGATTCGACACCAGTCAGGGATTGGGCACGCTTCAACGCATTACGCGTCGACATGTTGATATTATTGGCATCAAAACGGAAGAACTGCTCCTCGCCCAACACTTCCATGAGGCCCGACTGCTGGAAGATCCGCTCGACCTCGGTGTGTGCCCCGCTGACCAAGATCGCACAATGCTTGGTCTTCGCGAATGCAATCAACTCCTTCAGGGTGATCGCCACCGTGGCATCCAGATGGTGGGCATTCCGCATGCGGAGGATGATCGCCCGCTGGTTCGGGTGCCCGACCAAGTGTCGCATTTGCTCGAGAAAGAGGTCACTGGAAGCAAAGAACAAATCGCCCTCCACGTGAACGATGGCGATCTCCGGCCGCTCGGTTTGCTGGCTGGCCTCGACCAGGCCGCCTTTGTCGTCGAATGCGATTTCCTTGAGGTCCGGACGGGCGGCCTTGCGCATAAAAAGAACGATGGATGCCGTGGCACCGAGATAAATGGCGGTATCCAGGGGCAGAAGCATCCCCCCGATCAAAGTGACAAAGAACACCGCGGCATCGCTCTTGGTGGTCCTCACCATCATGGTGATGTTCTTCATATTGATCAGAGAGATCCCCACCATGATCACCACTGAAGCCAACGCAGGCTTCGGCACATAACCGACAAAGCGCCCGAGAAGGAACAGGCCCAAGATGAGAAGAACCCCGCTCATGACACTGGAAATCGGGGTACGGGCGCGACTGTCAAAATTGAGCACCGAGCGCGTCAGCGAGCCCGAAACAGCCATCCCCGAGCCAAAAGCACAGGCGAAATTGGCCATTCCCATACTGAGCATCTGCTGGTTCAAATCGACTTGGTCCCCGGCCTTGGCGGCCAGCGTCTTGGAAATAGACGAGCTTTCCAGCAGCGAAAGGAAGGCCACGGCAAGCGCCGCATTGGACAGGCCATAAAAGTCATTCCAGTTAAAATGCGGGATACTCAAGGGCCAGTTGGAGGCACTGATCGGCTTGAGCATTTCCACCTCGACGCCGAGATGCCTCAACCAAGCCGTCAGCCCACTCACCAGAACCAAGGTCACCGCTACGGTCGGCAAACCCTTTGCGAAACGCTTGAGAGGGATAAAAATAGACACTGTCAGAGCCCCAACGAGGAACGCTTCCCAGTGAATTTCGGGGAGTCCCCGCACGAGATTATAAAGGGACTCCGCAAATGTCCCCGCTCGCGCAACATGCAACCCCAGCACCGTCTTCAACTGGTTGACGATGATGAGAAAGGCCGCCGCGGTGATGTAACCGGTGATGACGGTACGCGAAACATACTGCACCATCGACGCCACCCGCAGAAAGGCGCCGAGTATCATGAAGACGCCAACCAGAAGGAGCAACAGGGGCAAGGCCAGCACCGCCTGCTCCGGACTGTAGTTCAGGGTCAGGAAGGCCGAAAGCAACATCACCGCAGTCGCGTTCGAAGGCCCGAGCATGATAAAGCGCGAGCTGGCCATGATCGGGCCGGTGATGGTGGAGAGCGCGGAACCGAAAATACCGATCTGAACCGGCAGGCCAGCAATCAAGGCGTAAGCCATGCTCTGCGGGAAATCGAGCAGCGCAACATTCAGGGCAGCCCGCGCGTCACCGATTGCTTTCTCCACCGAATAATTGCGCAATGTGTCCAGCAACGGAAAAAATCGAAGCCCAAAGCGCCGTTTTACTTCACTACCCTCTCCCATAAGCGATTCTACGTCCGTTTTTCAGACAGAAAGCGGGCCAGCATTCAGAATGCCTCTTTAATCGCAACTGCGAAATCCACAGCATTCATCATGTTCAAAGCCCTTATAGGGGCTATGACAACAGATGCCCGGAACTAGCCTAGAATCAGCAAAACCAACCAGGGTGTAAAATTAAAAACCATGATGAACAGTTTGTAATGGGCCAGGTAAGTCTGAAGCGCTTTCAAGGTCTCGCTCCGGTCCATTTCGAACAGGCCCTTGAAGATCGAGCAGATAAAATCCTTCAGCAGCCAGACCGCCAGCGCGCTCATGCTGTAAAGGATGGCGTTGATGACCAGGCACCAGAAAAAAAACTGTTCCAGATCTACATTCATGCAAGACATCAAGGCTAGTGCGCTCAACTGTAAAACGCAACTCTTTACCCGGCCCCGGGAACGGGCTCCAGCGAACCGGCTGGGGCGGCAGACCTGCGCTTAAATCAACTTGGAGGGATCGAACACGCGGAAGCTCACCGGCTTTCCCAACACAATGGCTTCGGCCGCCAGACTCAGCTTGGCGGCATTGACGGCGGATTCGCCGGCCTTGTGGGTCGTGACCATGATCAGGGCACTGCCGTCTTCCAGTTCCTTCTGGTTGACGGTCGCAAAGCTGATGTGGTGCTCGGCCAGGATATTGGAGATCCGGGCCAGCACGCCTTCCTGGTCCTTGACATGAATACGCAGGTAATAGCGGCCTTCCAGCTCCTCCGGTGTGGTCAGTTCGAGTCCGTCCGCCAGTTGCTGGTACACTTCCTCGTCCTCTTCGCTGATTACCGGTGCCGGCGCGCCCTGAAGCATGAAAACCGCATCGGCGATATC
This sequence comes from Coraliomargarita parva, assembly GCF_027257905.1. Lineage (NCBI taxonomy): Bacteria > Pseudomonadati > Verrucomicrobiota > Opitutia > Puniceicoccales > Coraliomargaritaceae > Coraliomargarita > Coraliomargarita parva. The sequence goes on along the minus strand of NZ_JAPZEI010000010.1, from coordinate 93,869 downwards.
GCTGATAACCGAGCTTGAAGTCGCGTCCTGTCCGGCTCCGCGCCCGATCAAAACCGTGGTACCGACCACGTCGCCGGTCACGCTGACGCCGTTGTACACTTCATCCACCCCGGCAATGACTTCCTTCTTGGAAATCAAAGCCGGATGCAGGCGAACGGAGAGCTTGTTGGCCTCGAAATCCCGTGCAATCACAGCGAGCAACTTGATTTTGTAGCCAAGCTGACGCGCGATTTCGATGTCATCAGCCGTGATGTCACGGATGCCTTCACAAATAATCTCGTCCAGCTTCACCCACTTCCCATGGGCAAGGTAGGCGAGGATGACGGCCTTGTGGGCGGCATCGATGCCATCGAGGTCCAGTGCCTCGTCCGCTTCCACATAGCCCAGCGCGCGGGCATCGCCCAGCGTCGCGTCAAAAGTCAAACCTTCCCGTTCCATGCGCGTCAGGATGTAGTTGGACGTGCCGTTCAGGATTCCGAAAATGAGCTTGAAGCGATTGGCCACGAGCGCCTCGCGGATGGTCTTGATGATCGGAATGCCCCCGGCCACCGAAGCTTCGTAGAAATAATGTCCGCCGCTCTTGCGTGCGAGTTCAAAGAGTTCCTCACCATGTTCGCAAATCAGCGCCTTGTTGGCAGTCACGACTATCTTCCCCTGGCTCAGCGCACGACGTGTCAGATCCAACGCCTCCCCGGTGCCCCCCATCAGTTCACAGACAATATCGACCTCCGGATTTTCCACCACTCGGGCGGGATCGGTCGAATAACGCTCCGCCGGCACTTCGACCTCACGCTGCTTGCTAGCATTTTTGACCACAATTTGCGTAATGTCGAGATGGGCACCCAACCGCCGCTCCAGGGCCTGGCGGTTGTTTTCTATATTCTTCCAGACTCCTTGCCCGACGACGCCGAAGCCAAGGAGACCGATGCGGATGTTACGTTTCTCTGCCATGATATTGAGGAAGCGGACAGCCAATACGAGCCAATCGAAGTTTCAAGGACAGACTTTGCTTGAGCCAGGTTCGCAATCGCGCGCAAGGCAAAGGGAGCGCCGTAGAAATGCGGCGCGACAGCCGAAACGAGCCGCTTACTTCTTGAAGCTGTTTTCCTTCCCCTGAAGGAGGCGCGAGATGTTCGAGCGATGACGCACCACGATCAAGACGCCGAGCAAGAGCGCGAGGGTCATGCGCGGATCCGCCACACCGTGCAGGCAATAGGCACTCACCGGCAAACTGAGCGCAAACACGATCGAGGCCAACGCAACGATCTTGCTGGTATAATACAGCGCCAGCCAGGCAATCAGACCGATCAACAAGACCAGCGGCATGAGAGCCAGCAGCCCTCCCATCGTGGTGGCAACGCCTTTTCCCCCTTTAAACTTGAGAAAAACCGAGAAGCTGTGGCCGATAATCGCAGCCACCAAGCCGATAATTCCCATCCGCAGGCCCAGTTCGCCTCCAACGAGCAGCAGCGGCCAGCCGGCTGCGGCAAAGCCCTTCAAGGCATCGAAGAAGAACACCAGATTCCCCCACTTTGCCCCGAGCGTACGCTTCACATTGGTCGCACCGGGATTGCCGCTGCCTTCCTTGAAGATATCCACCCCCTTGGCTTTGGCCACGATCACCGCAAAGCTGATCGAACCGAGGAGATAACCGATGACGGAAACAAGCGTGATCTGGAACGGGGACATGGGCAAATGGACGGGGGACGCTGGCCCTCAAGCATCCACATTGACGAAAAACCTATCTTTAAAGCATGAAGGCGGATGGCTGAGGGCAGCCATCCGCCTTCTACCCGAAACGCTTAAAGCTTGATCACGCGATACTTTTCAATCGCAGGATGCTCGACCAGTTTCTTGGCTGCGGCCTCGGAAGGTGCGCTGTCGAGCTCAAAGACACTGACCGCAAAGCCCTCGCCCTTGTCGCGGCTAAGCGACATGTTGGCGATATTGACCTGGTCCTCGCCCAGGGTCACACCAATGAATCCGACGATGCCAGGAACATCCTTGTTCTTCAGGACCAACAGGGTCGCATCGGTGTTCACCTCCACCCCATGACCGTCGATGGTCACGATGCGCGGGTTCTGGTTCTTGCCGACCAAGGTGCCGCCGATGGTGCGGGTCTTGCCGCCCTTGCAGGCAACCTCGACCTCGATCAATTCGTTGAAGTCCGCATGCGTGCTGCTCTTGACCTGCTCGCTTTCGATTCCCAGACGCTCGATCTTCTTCGGCGCATTGACGTTGTTCACGTGGTCCGAGATCTCGCGCAGGTAGCCGCGCTGGATCGCATTGGTCAAAGGCAGGGTGTCGAACTCGACGATCTTGCCATAATAACGGATCGTGATCTTTTCCACGCCTTCCGGCGCAAGTTGCTGGGCAAAAGTACCGATCTTCTCGCCCAGTCCGATATAGGGACCGAGCTTTTCCAGCACCTTCGGGTCGACCGAAGGCATGTTGATGGCATTGATCACCATGCCGCCCTTCAGGGTCTCAAGCATCTGCTTGGCCACGTCAATCCCGACATTTTCCTGGGCTTCCTGGGTGGAGGCGCCGAGGTGCGGGGTGAGCACAAGATTCGGAATGCTGCGGAGCGGGCTGTCCTCGGCCGGCGGCTCGTCCTCATAGACGTCCAGACCGGCGGCAGCGACCTTGCCGCTGTTCAAAGCTTCAATCAAGGCAGCTTCTTCGATGATACCGCCACGGGCACAATTGAAGACGCGTACGCCGTCCTTCATGCGGGCAAAGGCGTCCGCATTGAGCATGTGCTTGGTCTCGGCCGTCATCGGCATGTGTACCGTGATGTAGTCGGCCTGCTCGATCACTTCGTCCAGGGTCGCCTGTTTCACGCCCAGAGACTTGGCACGGGACTCGGTCAAATACGGGTCATAGGCCAGCACATCCATGTTGAAGGCCATGGCACGCTTGGAAACCTCGGCACCGATACGGCCCAGGCCCAGCACACCGAGGGTCTTACCGTTGAGTTCGGAACCGGTGTACTTCTTGCGGTCCCACTTGCCTTCGCGCATGCCGGAACAAGCCTGCACAATCGGACGGGTGCCCGCCAGCATGTGAGTAAAAGTCAGTTCTGCCGTGGCAATGGTGTTGCCGGTCGGCGTATTCATCACGATCACCCCTTTATCGGTGGCGGCCTCGATATCGATATTATCGACCCCCACACCGGCACGCCCCACAACCTTCAGCTTCGGCGCAGCCGCAATGACTTCGGCAGTGATCTTGGTATCGGATCGCACGGCAATCGCGTCGACGTCCTTGACGAGTTCAAGGATCTGCTCTGGGGAGGACCCGTAGGCTTCAATCACTTCAAAGCCTGCTTCAGCTTTGAACAAATCAACGCCAATGGGTGAGATGCGGTCTGCGACTAGTATTTTCATGGGAAAAGCGCGCGATTAAATTTCCCCCGCCCCGAATTGCAACGAAAAGAAGTCCCCGCTTTGCCATTGCCCGCTCAAATCGCCGTGAAAAAACCACAACTGGCACCCAAACAACAACTTAGTACCGGATCGGAAAATGCGGCCGTCCGGTTGACAAGAAGCCGTGTTCACCAAGCATATTGCGGGGTACCGCAACCGGTCACATCCATTTATTATGCGCACCCCTATCCTGAACCTCGGTTCTCTCAACATCGATCACGTCTATAAAGTGCCGCATTTCGTGCGCCCGGGCGAAACACTTTCTGCGGAGTCCTACGTCTGCAACCCCGGCGGCAAAGGCCTGAACCAATCGATCGCCGCCGCCCGGGCGGGTGCCAAAGTCATTCATGCGGGTGCAATCGGGCAGGACGGTGTTTTTCTAAAGGACATCCTTCTAGACGCCGGAGTCGATACCACACGTATCGTCACCCGGAATGTCGCAACCGGACATGCCTTGATCCAGGTCAATGCCGACAGTGAAAATGCGATCGTGCTCCATGGCGGGGCGAATCTGGCACTGACACCGGGCGATGCGGATGCCGCCTTGGCCGACCTGCCCCCCGGCACCATCGCACTGACACAGAATGAAACCAACCTGACGGTCGAATTCCTGCACAAAGCGAAGCGCCGTGGGCTCACAATTGCCTGGAATCCGGCTCCGATTAACGATACCTGTGAGAACGTGCCTCGCGACATCCTTGACATCTTAATTGTCAATCAGGTCGAGGGGCAGGCTCTCAGCGGGGAATCCGAACCTGATGCGATCGTACGTTCACTGTCGGAAGGCATGAAGCCGGGCGCGACCGTCACACTCACACTGGGCAAGCAAGGTTCCCTGACCATGTCGATGGGGCGCATGCTTCGAACGCCGGCCTTTCCAGTGCCCCATGCGGTCGATACCACTGCCGCCGGAGACACCTTTATCGGTTACCTGCTGGCCGGTCTGTCTCAGCAGACTCCACTTGCAGAAGCACTGGTTCAAGCCAGTGCGGCCTCGGCGCTTTGTGTCCAGAAAGCCGGGGCCGCCTCATCGATCCCCCTCGCAGCCGAGACACGAGCCCTCCGGAACAGCGACCGCTCAGGCAATTAATCCCTGGGACTCATTGCGTTCTCAATGCGCCTAGCCGCTTGACAGAGCCTGTCCGGACTGGCAAATCGATGCGTTTTTCATCTTTTCACCTCAACCACCTTCAAAATGGCATCTCCCACAGACGTTCGTAAAGGCAAAGTCCTGAATTACCAAGGCAACCCGCACCTTGTGCTGGATGTGCAGCACCGCACACAGGGTCGCCAAGCCGGCTTCATGCAGGTCACCATGCGCAACCTGAATACCGGGTCCAGCACCACCACCAAGATCCGCACGACCGATTCCGTCGAGATCATGCACACCGACAACAAGAAGCTCGAATTCAGCTATGTGGACGGTGACGGTTACCATTTCATGGACCCGGAATCTTTCGAGGACATCATCCTGGACGAAAGTCTGGTCGAGGATGCCAAGGACTTCCTGGTCGAAACGACCCCTTACAGCGTACTGCACGTGGATGACAAGCCGATCTCCATCGACCTGCCGGCCTCCATCGAAATGAAGGTCATCGAATCTCCGGAAGGCGTCAAAGGCGACACCGCCAGCAACGTCCAAAAACCCGCCAAGCTCGAAACCGGCCTGACCATCCAGGTGCCGCTCTTCATCAAGGAAGGCGAAATCATCAAGGTTTCCACCTCGGAAAAGGCCTACATGGGCCGCGCCTAAGGCGATATAAGTCGGATAAGCATTTGCACAACGGCAGGCACCTTCAAGGGCCTGCCGTTTTTCATCCCCCCCCCCCTCGGGATAGGCGACAAGCAGCCAGAGCAAGAAGGCCGATGCCCGACTACCGGAGCACCAGAGCTGCCGATTTGTTTTGTGCTTCTTCACGTGAAGGGTTTCACTCGAACCATGAATCGGGCCCCCTGTGCGATGCGGACCAAACTGGACTGTTTTTCCTGCTTCCTGCGCACGGGTCTGCAAACGGCACGTCTTTCCGGCACCAATGATGACGAACTGCAGCGTCTGATGACGCGCTTTTTAAAAATCCTGCAGGACTTGCCGGACAAGGAGTCCCCCTTGGGGGTGACTTCCAGGATCCAAAACCTGATCCGCAAAGAAACAGGCGTGCAGGACCCCTACCTGAGCGTAAAAAACGAATGCACACGGGAGGCCGAACAATACCTTTCACAACTGAACTCAGAGGTCTCCTTGGCCCCCGCTCCCCTCGACACAGCCCTCAAACTGGCCGTAATCGGGAATGTCATGGATTACGGCGCCGACCCACTCTTCAAGCTCGGCAGCCTCACCAGGCGCTTGAACACGACGGAGTTTACAGTCGATGCCACCGGACACTTCATCTCAGAGCTGAATTCAGCCCGAAGGATGGCCTACATCGCCGACAATACAGGGGAAATCGTCTTCGATTCGATCCTCATCGAGCGCCTGTTGAATGACTACCGTATCGAAGCCCTACACCTCGTGATCCGGGATGAACCCTTCCTCAATGACGTCTCCGACGAGCGCCACATCCCCGACGCACTCCTCCACAACCCCCGCGTCAAAATCGAACGCCTCTCGGTCGACCCGGCCCGCCGGAATGAAGCCGTCTGGCAAAGTGTGATCGCCTGCGACATCGTTTTAAACAAGGGCATGGCGAACTTTGAAAACTACGCCGACCAACCCGGATTCTTTTTCCTCCTGATCAGCAAGTGCAAGCTGGTCAGCGACCTCATCGCCGCTCGCGTACAACACCCGGTCACCACCGGAGACTGGATCTTCCTCCACCAAGCCAAGGAGGCCTGATTCCACTTTGAATAAGGTATGACCTAATTCATCCCCCTCCCACCTGCAACAGTCTCCGCTCTACGAGCTTCCCGCTACGCTCTCCGAGCTACGCCGGACACAGACGCCGCTCAAGAGCAGGTGCCCTCCCCCATCTCGTATCTCGTATCCCGCATCTCGCATCTCGCATCTCGAAACTTCCCCATCCCCACATCCGCACAAAAAAGCCCCGGCCTAAAAGACCGGGGCTTTGCCTTAAAATGCAATCGCGTGCTTATGCCACACGCTCGACGATCAGTTCCGGCGGATTCGGACGCTTCGGAGCCAGACGGTAGGCGCTCTTGAGGAATTCGAGCGCTTCCTCCATCTTCGCCTCGTCGTTGTAGTGGATCATCATGAGCGGCTCGCCCTGCTTGACCTGCGTGCCCACCTTCTTGATCTCGGACACACCGACTGCGGGGTCGTACTTGCCGTTCTTCTGCAAGGCCAGCTTCTGCACACCCTCGGCAATCATGCCTGCATTGATAGTGTGAACGTAGCCGCGCTTCGGCGCCGGCAGCTTGCGGATGTGCTTGGCGGTCGGGAACTTGTCCGGGTCGTCGATTACCGATGTGTCGCCGCCCTGGGCCTCGACCATTTCCTTGAATTTCTCGAGGGCCGATCCGTCCTGGAGGTGACGCTCCACGGTCTGCTTGGCGGAAAGGGTCGAACCGGCCACACCGGCCAGACGAACGATTTCCATCCCCAGCTTGAGTACCAACTCCTTCAAGTCCTCAGGTCCTTCCCCCTTCAGCAGTTGGATGGCTTCCTTGATTTCCAGCGCGGTACCGACGGTATCGCCGAGCGGCTGGTTCATGTCGGTCACCAGAGCCACGCAGCGGCGCTTCATGGAACGGCCCACACGGGTGATGGAACGGGCCAACTGCTTGGCTTGCTCCACATCCTTGACGAAGGAACCGTTGCCCCACTTCACGTCCACCACCAGACCTTCGGCACCTTCAGCCAGCTTGCGGCTGAGAACGGAACCGGTGATCAGTGGGAGACTCGGGATGGTACCGGTCTGCAGACGCAGCTTGTACAGCATGGCGTCCACCGGCGCGATTTCTTCGTCCTGCTTGATAAAGGTGCAACCGACTTTCTTCAATTGAGCCTTGAAGCCTTTCAAATCCAACTCCGGATTGAACTTCGGAATGGCCGATAGCTTGTCCAGATTGCTGATGACGTGCTCTTCATCCACCCCGTTCATGGTCGGCATGACCACACCGCAGGCCGCCGCCAGCGGCCCCAGAACCAGAGTCGTCTTGTCACCCACACCACCGGTGGAATACTTGTCAATCTTCGGACGTGCAATGCCGGTCAGGTCGATCACCTCCCCGGAGAGCATCATTTCCTCCGCAAATACCGCGGTTTCCTGTGCGGACATGCCTTGGAAGAAAATCGCCATGGCCAACGCAGCTTGTTGAAACTCAGGAAGTTCCTCATCCAAGATGGAATCGACAACATAGCGGATTTCCTCATCGGTAAATTCCCCACCGTCCCGTTTTTTCTCCACCAGATAGCTGAAAGATGGCTTGATAAACTTTCGTGCGCTTATGATCTTCTTTCTCATTCAGTAATACTATAATAGATGCCCGTTAAGCTGCCCTAATGGCATAAACCTTTATGCATGAGCTTATTAAGCTTTCTTGTCGAGCTTAAAGTAAGTCAGGCCTCAATTATTACCTCGACTGACCACTATGCAGAAGCGCTATAAGTCACCTCAAAAGCGCCTTGGTTCCAAACGCGAGCTTGACCCTTTGGCAGCAGTATTTTGCTTGGGCGGATGCAGGTCTGGTTCAATCCATCCACAGGAATCGAAAACGCGCTCAAGCAAATCGCGGCGAACACCGAGGGCTTCGGTCCGGAGTTCGTCCCCGGTGTGCGTCCGGCGGACCCCAAGTTCGGCGACTTCCAAGCCAACGGGGTGCTCGGCTTCGCCAAGCGGAACAAGGCGAACCCGCGCGAGCTGGGCCAGAAGCTGATCGACGCGGCCCAGGCCTCCGGTTCCTTCGACCCGCAAATGGTCGAGCTCTCCCTCGCCGGCCCGGGCTTCATCAATTTCAAACTCACGCCCGCCTTCCTCTGGCAATGGCTGCAGCAGTTCTCCACCCGCGAGGACTACCAGGGCGGCGCCGGCGACCTGAAGAAAGGTCGCAAGGTCGTGATCGACTACCCGAGCGCCAATACCGCCAAACAGGCCCACATCGGACACCTGCGCCCCATGGTGATCGGCGAAGCCATCGCCCGCCTGCTCGATTTCTGCGGCGCCGACACCATCCGCGACAACCACATCGGCGACTGGGGCACCAATTTCGGCACCCTGATCATGAAGATCAAGCGTGACGGGATCGACCTCAGCAACATCGGCGATCACCCGCTGGCCGCACTCGACCAACTCTACAAGGACGGCAGCGCCCTCGAAAAAGACGAACCCGAGCTGCGTGATGTTTCCCGGAACGAGCTGGTCAAGCTGCAGAGCGGCGACGCGGAAAACACCGCCCTCTGGCACCAGATCGTGGACATTTCCATGGCCGCCTTCGACAAGCTCTTCGCCCAGATGGGCGTGCATGTCGACATCGCCCTCGGCGAATCCTTCTACCGCGACAAGGTCGAGCGTATCTACGAGGAACTGACCCAAGTCGGCCTGGCAGAGGAAAGCGACGGCGCCCTCGTGGTCTGGCACGACGAGGTCAAGAAGTTCGCCCGCGACAACGAGCGCCCCTTCCCTTTCAATATCCGCAAGCAGGACGGCGCCTCCAACTACGCTTCCACCGACCTCGCCACCGTCCTTTACCGGGTGGAGGAGTTCAAGGCCGACGAGGTCGTTTACCTGACCGACGCCCGCCAGCAGGACCACTTCCAGCAGCTCTTCCTCACAACCGAGAAATGGTTCAAGGCCAAGGGCTATCCCCTGCCAGCCATGAGCCACGTCTGGTGGGGCACCATCCTTGGCGAGGACAAGAAACCTTTCAAAACCAAGTCCGGCGAGTCGATCAAGCTCCAGGCCCTGCTCGACGAAGCCCGTGACCGCGCCTTTGCGGTGGTCACGGAAAAGAACCCGGACCTGCCGGAAGACGAGCGCATTGAGATCGCCACCGCCGTCGGCATCGGCGCACTCAAGTACGCCGACCTGTCCTCCAACCGCACACAGGACTACGTCTTCAGTTGGGACCGCATGCTCAGCTTCGAGGGCAACACAGCCCCCTACCTGCTCTACGCGGTCGCACGGATCAACAGCATCTTCCGCAAGGCCGGCGTCGACCCCGAGGCCCCCATCGAAGGTGCCAGCCAGCTTGAAACCGATGCCGAGCAGGCCCTCGCCCGGAAACTCATGGGCTTCGTCAACGCACTCGAACTCACGCTCAACGACTTGCGCCCACACTTTCTCTGCACCTATCTCTTCGAACTAGCCGGTGCCTACAGCAGCTTCTACAACTCGGACAAGGTCATGGTCGACGAGGCCGATGTGAAAGCGCGCCGCCTCCTACTTTGCGCACGCACCCGCACCGTACTCAAGACCGGGCTCGAACTGCTCGCGATTACGCCGCTGGAACGGATGTAGACACAATCCACGGCGACGCGCTTCATCATGCCCCACCACGCCGTACTCATCTTTATCACAGTGATCGCCTGCTCCGGACTATGGAGCAAGGCGTACGCGAAGGACTTGCCTCAGCGTGATCCTTGGCTCTGGCCATTTGCATCAAATTCCATCTGGAATATGCCGATCGGCAGTGAAGCGGTCTACGTACCGGCCAACCTGCCCGCGCCCAAACACATCGGATGTGATTTGGAGATTTACGCAAAGACAAATGCCGGGGATCCAGTCGTACCGGTGTATTCGCCCACATCATGGGGCCAACGCTGGCCGGGCGACCGCAAACTGGGCGAATTGCGCATCCCGGCCGATCTGCTTATTGCGGACGCGGATCCGCCACATACACCGAACGCGTGCACCGTCATCCTGATGCCGGACGGACGCACCATCCAGCAACTGGAACCGGCCTGCCGCCCCACACCGGATGCACGTATCGTCGGTTGGCTGCATCCCAACAAAGAGGACCTCTATGGCCAGGGTATCACCGGGACCCACTACGGCTCCGGCTTGTCTGCCCTCGGCGGCTCCATTCGCCGTGGCGAACTTTTGTCCAACTTCCCCCTGCGCCACGCATTGAAGATCAACCTCTGGGCACAGTATTTACATTACAGCATCGCTGTGCCCGGTTTCCGATGGCCGGCCGACCGAAGCGACAGTTACGCCCCCGACCGTTACCACGGCGAGAACCCACAACTCGTCATGGGCACCCTTCTGGCACTCCCACCGGAACTCAAACCCGAACAACTGGAAGTCGAATCAGAAGTCGGCCTCAAAATCTTCCATGCACTTCAGGACTATGGCGCCTACGTAGCAGACGATACCGCTTGGGATGCCTCCGACCTCTGCGTTGAAAAAGGAGTCCCCAACGAGGTACAAGCCAAGTATGGTTACTCACTCGTTGGGAGTGACGGTATTCTCGTAAACGAAATGAGTCGCATGGTGACCGCATTGATGCTCGTAGCGAACAACAGTCCCCAAAGCATTGGCGGCGGGGGTCAGCCAAGACAAGCCCTCGCGCCCGCACTGACAGAGCCAATGCGCAGCACCAGCCCCGAAACGCCCCCGGTAGACCCATACCGGTAGCCGCGCCCAGTCAGCTTGGCGGCATTCATCCCGAGAAGGAACCCGGCCAGGTCCGGAGGATAAGCTTGCCCAGTGAGAGACTACGCGTTAAAACCGAGGGGTCTTTCAGTCAGCCTTTAATCGGGTTTACAGATCCTCTACCCCACCTCAGTTGCATCCGGAAACAACAGTTTTCCCGCCCCGTCGATGGATGCGAGCCGGACGCAAGGTCCGACCCTTCGCATTCTTGTGCTCAATTCCGGGCAAGATACGATCCGGGACGGCCCCCCGAGGAAGCAAAGCACAGGTCTGGCTCATTTCTTTGCACTGCCTAATTGCTTCAAACCTCTCGGCACAGGACAATTTCTGCATCGAATGTCATGAGGACGCCTGGAAGACCATGGAACAAAGCGTCCACTCCCGTGCGGGGGTTTATTGCAATAGCTGCCATGGAGGCGACCCGAATGAGTTTTTCCAGGAGGACGCCATGGACCCCGCCAAAGGATACATCGGCATCCCCTCAAAGCCCCAAACCGTAAAATTGTGCGGGACATGCCATGCCGATGTGGAAGCCATGAATTTCTATGGCATTCCGACCGATCAGCTGGCCCGTTACAAGACCAGCCGTCATGGTCAGGCACTCCTGGAGCACGGTGACAACAAGGTCGCCGCCTGTACGGACTGTCACGGATCCCACGACATTATTAAAGTCGACGCCCCCAACAGCCCCGTGCATCCGCTGAATCTACCCGAAACCTGCAATCAATGCCATGGCAGCAGGGAGCTCATGGATACCTACGGACTGCCTTCCGACACCCTGAAACGCTACCGCAACAGCGTCCACGGAATTGCGCTTTACGAAAAGAAGGACCTCAGTGTGGCCCACTGCGCCCGTTGCCACGGCAGTCATGGCGCCGTGCCCCCAGGGGTCAGGGAAGTATCCTCAACCTGCGGCAAATGCCACCCGAACGAGCGGGAATTTTTCCGCATGAGCACACATGCAGGGATCACCGACGCTTCCCGCTTTAACGAATGCGTCTCCTGCCACGGGCACCACGAGGTCCAAGCACCCGGCCCGGCACTCTACGACACCAGCTGTATACATTGCCATGACAGTGACTCGGCCGCTTTCCACAACGGCCAGGACATCAAACAACTCTTCCTGCAAGCTTCGGGCGCCGCCAACGACACTGCGGCACTGATACGCAAGGCCTCCATCGAAGGTTTGTTTGTGGAGAACGAGGCGGCATTACTGGAACAGCTCCACAGCAAACTACTCGAGATGGAACCGAGCCAGCACAGCTTGTCACTGGAGAAACTCGGGACGTATCACGCCACGATCCTCGACACCGCGAAGACCGCCCAGGCTGGAATCGAGAAGAAGTACCGATGGCTTTGGTGGCGGAAAGCCGCCCTGATCCCGATCTGGATCTTCATCGCATCAATGATGACCGCCTTGTGGACCTTGCACAAGCGCCTGAAAGACAGGCACGAGGAAGATCCGGACTAAGTCACTAACTTCAACCATACGCGGAACCATGAACGAACCGGTAAAAGAATCGGAGACGACACCGAAGAAACAGTCCCGGCGTCAGTTCCTCACGATCTTTGTCCAAGGCGGCATCTTCGCGACCCTGGCCGGCATGCTCATTCCCGCATTGGTCTATCTCTGGCCGGTCACCAAACAAGGTCCATCCGGTGGCATGCGGGAGATCGGCCGTCTCGATGACATCCCGGTCGGCGGCGCGAAGAAAATCGTGGTGGACGGCAGTGCCCTGCTCTTGCTCCGTACCACCGAGGGGGTCCGGGCATTTTCGGCGATCTGCCCCCACCTCGGATGCCTCGTCAATTGGGACGGTAAAAACGCCCAAATCGTCTGTCCCTGCCATGCCGGTATTTTCGACACCAATGGACAGGTCGTATCAGGCCCCCCGCCCCGCGGTTTGAAGGCTTATGAGGTCATCCTCAAAGACGACCGGATCTTTCTGAAAGTCTAAGTTTGTACGACTGAAACGCGCCATGAACAAAACATCCCTAAGAAAATGGTTGGCCGAGCGCTTCGACCGAGAGGGGCTGAAAAGCCTCTTCGAAAAGCAGCTACGGAAGCCTCTGCCGAAAAACATTGGCTGGTTTCATACGCTCGGCAGCCTGTCCCTGTTCCTCTTTCTCAGCCAGTGCATCACCGGCGTGCTTCTACTGGTTTACTACCGGGCCACGGTCAACGAAGCCTTCGAAAGCGTGAAATACATCGTGACCGAGGCTTACATGGGCTGGTTGATCCGACAGGTGCATGCCTGGGGCGCCAACCTGATGGTCGTCGCGGTTTTCCTGCACATGCTGAGGACTTATGTGACGGGCTCCTACAAGAAACCCAGAGAGCTCACCTGGGTCTCCGGCGTCGGACTACTCGTCTTCACCCTCGCATTCGGATTTACCGGTTATCTCCTGCCATGGAACCAAGTGGCCTTTTGGGCGACGACCGTGGGAACCGAAGTCGCCGGTTCGATTCCATTCGTCGGCGACTGGATCAAGACCTTCCTCAGGGGAGGCACCGATGTCGGCGGCGAAACACTCTCACGTTTCTTTGTCGTCCACGTCATCGTACTCCCCTGGCTGCTCTTCTTCTTGATCGCCTTTCACCTGTCTCTGGTCCGGTTGCAGGGTATCGCAACCATGCAGCCACATGCAAAAGAACGACTGCTTTCGAAATCAAAGGGCATCCCCTTCTTTCCCCATCATGTCACAAAGGAAGCGGTGGTCTTGTTTTTCCTGCTGGGGATACTGATCTCTTTGGCGGTACTGGTTCCCTTCGATCTGGGCGAGAAAGCGAATCCGCTCGAAACACCCCATGCCATCAAACCCGAATGGTATTTTCTCCCGATGTACCAGGCGATCAAATACTTCCCGGAGTGGGTGGGGATACTCATGCTGGGCTTGGCTCCGCTTGCCCTGTTGCTTTGGCCCTTTCTCGACAGGAACCCCGAACGCCACCCGAGGAAACGCCCGATTGCCATGGCATTGGCCTTCGTGATCGTACTCTCCCTGCTCGTCTTCGGCATACTGGGCTACTTGTCCGAATCGAGACAAAGCTTTTTAGGGCGCACTTACGAATTCGACATCTACGGAATACCCCATGCCGTACCTGACGATACTTCAGATGCTTCCGACTGAATGAGCAAACCGAACGGGAGTGAGGCTCGAAAAAACTTGTAGGACTCGTCGCTTTGTTTCGAGATCGGTTCATGCGCACATGGATCCCCCTTTCCTTCATCCACATATTGATTCTTGCGGCACTGGCCAACTTGGCCGCGGCACAAGAGACGCCGGCTTCAGCTTACGGCAAGATCAGTAAGGACATTCCCTACAAGGATACGAGCGAGCGCAACGTGCTCGACGTCTACTACCCGGCGAGCGGTGAAGGCCCGCGGCCCACCCACATCTACCTCCACGGGGGCGGCTGGACCGGCGGCGGCAAAGGTGTCGGCGGCAAGATGAAGGCGGTGTTCGACCCCCTGGCTGAAGCCGGCTTTATCGGGATCTCGGTCGAGTACCGCTTGGTCAAAAAAGGGAGCGGCCCCTACATGCGCACCTGCGTAGTCGATTGCATGGACGCGATCCGCTACATCTTCACCCACGCCGAAGAACTCGGAGTGGATACGGACAACATATTCGTCTGGGGCGGCTCCGCCGGCGGCCACCTCAGCCTGCTCTGTGCGACCGCCCCCTCCGGCACCTTCCCCGGAGACCTGCCGGATCCGGAGGGCGGTATCCATTTCAAGGCGGTCGCGGCTTGGTATCCGCCGACCGACATGCTGCTCTACGAGGATATTTCGGTCGAGTACAACCACAAGCTCCGCGACCTCAGTCAGCGTATCGGCCGCACGGTCGAGGACGATCCGGTCGCCTTCATCGAAATCAGCCCGCTCGCCCATTTGACCAAGAAGGACCCTCCCGTCCGTATTTTCCACGGGGATTCGGACCCGACGGTCAACATCCAACACTCGATCCGGTTTGACGAAAAGGCGGAAAAACTCGGCGTGCCCTGCGAGTTGATCACGGTCAAGAACGCCAATCACGGATTCGGCAGCGGCAACGGCCAGCCGATTGAACCGGGCATCGACGTCATCACGAAAGGCACTGCGGGATTCTTTATCGAACATTGCTCAAAGCCCTCAGCGGACTAAATGAATGCCCCCTTGGGTTGAAGTCGCTTACCGGAAAGTAACCGGCGGAAATCAAAGTTCCGCATCGAACGGGATCAGTGAAGACGCGGCAAAAGTCGTCGCACCCAATTTCTTCATCCAGGTGCTGGCTTCGGTGGCAACCAAGACCGGCGACCAACTGCTGAGCCCGCGACTGGTACTGACCTGGCTCCTCGCCAGCATCCACGCGCCGGCCGCCGCCGTCAGCTTGCTGGTTCCCGTCCGTGAAGCCTTTGCCCTGCTGCCTCAAGTTCTGGTCGGTGCCCAAGTGCAACGGAGCGCCATCCGCAAGTGGTATTGGGTCGGCGGCAGTATTTGCCAGGGACTCTGCGTCTTCGGCATCGTCTGGGTCGCCACCCAAACTTCGTCCCCGGACATGGCGGGCTGGGCCTGCCTGGCCCTACTCGGCTTGTTCAGCGGCGCGCGGGTCTTTAACTCGATCAGCGGCAAGGACCTGATGGGCAAAACCCTGCCGAAGCGTCAACGCGGCATCGCCGGGGGTACCGCCAGCGCTGTCGCCGGCGGCAGCACACTGGTAGTCGCCCTGTACTTCATGACCCTGGAACAGGCCAAGACCGATCCGGCGGATATTGCCCGCATTCTCCAGCTCGCCGGCAGCTTCTGGTTCGTCGGCGCCGTCCTCTTCCGGCGCTTACGCGAGTTTCCCAGCCCGGAGGTCGATACGGACCAGGCCATCTGGCAACAAGCCTTTGCCGGCTTTGACCAGCTCCGATCGAACCGCGACTTCCGCAATTTTGTCGCGGCCCGCACCGGCCTCATCGGCAATGCGCTGGTGCTGCCATTGATCGTGCTCGATGTCTTCAAGAGCAGCGAAGGTCGCGGCTTCGTGCTGGGTGCACTGATGGCGGCAAGCGGCTTGGCCGCCCTCTGCAGCGGCTTCATCTGGGGCAAACTGGCTGACCGTTCCAGCCGGCGTGTCCTCGTCTCCGTCGGCCTCGGCGGGGCAGGCATCGCGCTGGCCGCCATTCTGGTGCGCACGCTCAGCCCGGCCGGTCCCCTCCAAACCGTCTTGCTCGGCATTGCCTTCTTTCTCTTCGCTATCATCCACCAAGGCACACGGATCGCCCGGAAGACCTATCTCATCGATCTGGCCCATGCGGACGACCGCGCCACCTTGGTGGCCGTAAGCAACACGGTCATTGGCATCAACCTGCTGTTGGTCGGTGCCTGCATCGGTTACCTCACCCAGATCGATCCGAGGTGGGCCATCGCCGGCTGTGCCGCCTTCAGCCTGATGGGAGGATTGCTGGCAATGCTCCTGCCGGAAGTCGAAGCGATCCCCGACACTTAAAGCCGTAGCCGAAGTTTGAAACTTTGGCGGGATCTAAGAATCACCAAACGCTCACGAGTTCCGCGTCTATAGCTCCAGCCGGTCCAGAGCGACTTTCACGACGACCTTTTTCACGGTCACCGTGGCATCCTCCGGGTGCAAACCGGGCATATGGGCATCCTGGGGCAGCAGCAGCGCAAAAGTGCCCGGACGCATGCTCAGTTGCAAGGCGGCCGGTGCTTCATACTGAAAAAACTCGGCGTCCTTCTCCTCTGAATACGGGGTCTTGGTGGTGAGCTCGTGGGTCGGATAGACCGCGATCCGCTCGGCATTGACCAAGGACATCTGGATATCCGCAAATTCCCGGTGCGCTTCGAGCACGGCGTTCGGCGCGCTGTCTTCCTTCGTCTCGTAGGACATGACGCGGGCAAACAGCGTGTCTCCGTCAATTGGATACTCGCGCTCCTCCGCATCCGGCCCGAGGCCTTCAAGAAAGGCGAAGGCCTTTTCCCAAGCCTCACCGAGTGAATACGACTGCCAGTGCTGAATATGGTCAACGATCATGCAGGCCATGATCATAGCTTGCCGACTGCCAAAGCAAGCTTCTACAAAACGCTTCGCAGATAAAAACCCCTCCGTCCCGGACAAGCCGGGCCACCTCCCCTTGCCAAGAGGAGGAACTCTTTCAACAACTCTGTAGAGTGGTTTGCGGCTATCCAAGCTCCTCCCCTGCTGGCAAGGGAGGCCTGTCACGGCGTATCAAAGAGAAGACGGATGTCCCGGCATGTCCGCCGGAGCCTTGGCGTAGGAGGAAGGGGTTCGCCCAACGCAGCCAAAGTTGAAGGAAATTTTCCAGAAACGGTAGAGACTGCACGCGACCTGCTAAGTGGGCTTCCATGCATCGTTTCACACTACTCTCCTTTCTCAGCATCGCCACGCTCGGCCAGGCAGCCACACTCTACCAAGGGGCCACCATCGTCAGCCTGGCCGACGGGGATGACACGGCAGTTCCCGGCTGGATCCTGGTTGATGACAACGGTTATATTGAAGCTTTGGGCAGCGGCGCGGCACCGGAAGCCGCCAGCGAGAAGGCCAGCGAGTCGATTGACCTAAGCGGGCAAATTGTCATGCCGGGCTTCGTCTCCGGACACAGCCACCTCTGGCAAAGCGCCTTTCGCGGGATCGCCCCGGACGGGGAACTGTGGCCTTGGCTCGACGCCATCCACCGCACCTACGGTGATGATTTTGCCGAAGGCGACCTGGCCGCCGTCACCACCCACGGCGCCTTGGACCAGCTCGTCCATGGAGTCACAACCACCTACAACCATAGCCACTGGCTCGACTTCCCCGCAGAACTCTACTTCGAACAGTTCCAAGCCGAAGCCAAACTACCGCAACGCTTCGTCTACGCCCACTGCCTGCCACTGAAGGAATCCCCCGCCGTCTGGCGTGAGCAAATCGACACCTACTTTCCCGAGGTCCAACCCGCACCGGATGCACCCTTCCTCGGCTTGAGCCTGAATGTTCGCAATTACGGCTCGGAGGAAACCCTGGACGAGCAAATCAAACTGGCAAACGAACTCGGGCTCACCTACCAGCTGCACTACCTGGAGCAATCCTCCCGTCAGGAAGGCGACCGCGCGGAATGGCCATCCTACATGGAGCATAAGGTCGTCGGCCCCCGTACGACCTTTGCCCACTTCATTCATACCGATGCAGCCATCCTGAAGGACGCGGCCGCAGCCGGTGCCGCCATGGTCTGGAACCCGCTCTCCAACGGCCGCCTCGGCTCCGGACTCGCCGACATTCCGGGCTACCTGAAAGCCGGACTCGGTGTCGGCATGGGCGTCGACGGGCAAGCCAGTGCAGACATCTCCGACCCTTTTGAAAACATGCGCATGGGCCTGTATGCCACCCGCATGCAGGATGAAAATGCGGATGGCCTGCAACCGATCGACATGCTCCGCCTGCACACACTCCGCACCGCGGAGGTCCTGAAGGTCGACGCCTATGTGGGCAGCCTGGAACCCGGCAAATTCGCCGACTTCCTCGTCATCGACCCGAAGTCGCCGGCCACCGGTCCCGTCTGGAACCCGGCCAGCCATCTGGTCTTTTCCTGTAGCTCCGCCAACATCACGGCCATTTACGTCGGCGGCAAAAAAGTCGTGGAAGACGGCAAGGTCCCCGGCCAGGACTTGGCCGCCCTGAGCACCGAGGTCGCCCAACGCATTGCCGCGATCCAAGAACGGCAAAGCCGGAACTAAGACCGAGCGGAAACCAGCGATATTCAGATCCAGCGAATCAGATTGCCTGAAATTACCGAGCAATCCGCTTGACCCCGCAAAGCGCATGGGGATTCGTCTACGCAACAATTGCGCAAAAGGGACGTTGCTTGCCTGTTTTCCAACAAGTAAGCATGCGCCCGGCAATACATCGAACGAACCAACAGAACCCCAGAAGCTTTTCATGAAAATCAAAGCCCTGCTTGTACTACTCATGCTCCCAGCCGGCCTGCTATCGGCCCAAGAAACCGGCATTGTGCCGGATACGAGTGCCACCGGCACGATCGACTGGGTCGCCGAGGTCCTGAAGGGCGGTGCCACTTCCATCTTCCTCTTGCTCGTCGGCTTCGTCGGCTTTGTCTTTGTCATCGAACGCCTGATCGTGGTGCGAGCGGCCAACTTCATGCCCCGCTCGCTGGAGAAGAAGCTGCTGGATTCCAGCAAGCAATCCGACTTCCCCGCCATGGCCGAAGCTTGCAAGCAGGACCCCAGCATTCTGGCGCAGGTCGGCGGATACATCGCCACACACACACACATCCCCTTTGAAATTCTTTCCTTCGGGGTCACCGATATGATCGCACGGACCGTCAGCCGCCAGCACCAGCGCACCTATCCGCTGGCCGTCGTCGCCACCATCTCACCGCTCCTCGGGCTCTTGGGGACCATCATCGGGATGATCGAAGCCTTCCAGAAAGTCGCCCTCATGGGGGATACCGGGGATGCCTCCGTCCTCGCGGACTCCATCGGCAAGGCCCTGATCACCACCGCACTGGGTCTCATCATCGCGATCCCCTCACTCGCCTGCTACCACTATTTCAAGTCCAAGGTGAACAGCTACGGCATCCGCTTGGAAGAAGCAGTCGACAACATGATGGCGCCCTGGCTGCATCCGGAAACCACCGACCAGCCGTCCGGCGAAGAAACCCAAGCCTGATTATCCCGGCGGATTGCGCCATGCCCCCAAGCTCCCAGCAACTACGTCTACAGGCCGGCCGCGGCTCGCGGGTCGCCACCTTGCGACGCCTCCGTAGCCGTCGGCGCAAGGAGGAGAACATCGAGGTCGATATCTCTCCCTTGATCGACTGCGTCTTCCTGCTCCTCATCTTCTTTCTCGTCACCACCATGCTGAAAAAGCTGGAGAAGCAGATTCCGGTCGAACTGCCCGACTATACTTCCGCCATCGCCTCGGTCTCCGAATCCGACACGATCATCTACGCACTCGACCAGGATGGGAATTTCCTCCGTGCCCGTGACAAGGCACGGAGCCTGAATGGCCTCTACTATGACCCCGTGCCTTCCTTTATTGCGGACTTGAAAAAAGTGGCGGAAGCCCATGGCACCAACATACCGATTCGCCTCGATACGGACCGTGATGTGCCGGTGCAAAAGGTCATCGATGCTCTGGACATCCTTTCCCTTCAGGGTTTCGAAAAGGTCGGCGTGCGCCTGCGCTACCGCAACAATATCGATTACGCTCTGGAGGGGCTGCGCTGATGGCGAGAGATCCATACGAAGAAGACGATGATGTCGGGCTCAGCATGTCGCCCTTGATCGACTGTGTCTTCCTGCTCCTGATTTTCTTCCTCGTCACAACGATGTTGAAAAAGGACCTGAAGGAAGTGAAGCATTTGAACCTGCCGAGTTCCCGCTCCTCGCTGGAAGTGCCTCCGGACGATTCGGTCCTGGCCATCGCGATTGATGCGGACGGGCTCCTCTATCTGGAAGGCGAAGAAACCACACTCACCGACCTGCTCGACGAGCTCCGTGAAGTGGAGCAAATCGACCCGGAGCGCCGCATCCGCTTGGACACCGATGCCGATACCCCCTTCTACCGCTTTGTCGAGGTGCTTGATGCGCTCAGCTTCCGGAACCTGCGCAACGTCGGGGTGCGCACCTATCATGAGAAATACGATTCATGAAGAGCCTCAAAGACAACACCCCGCTACTCGTCGCCTTTGTGATCGCCTTGGTCTTTTGCGCTGCGGTGTCGTTGGCCCTGTATTTCAACGAAGACCTTCGCCAGACAACCTTCGGACTGATCGAGCAGGTCCGCGATGAAAACGGCGAGATCGTCAAGCGCGTCAAAGTCGAAAAACCCGAGCCCAACCGCGAACAAGTCCGTGAGATCGCCCGTCACCAGGAAAAGAAGAAGCGGGAAAAACTGAAAGAAAACGCCAAGAAGCTGCGTAAGTCGGTAGTGGAACTGGAAGAAGCCGCCGAAGCCCGCAAGTCCTCCTTGTCCAACCCCGATATCTGGGACCACTTTGCGAAGCTCGCCGGCAATCTAAAGACTTCAACCGGCTACAGCCGTTACTTACGGAGCAAAAGCCGGTTCATGACCGATCAGGAAGGCATGTATGCCGCGATCCAAGACATGAAGAACCGGGGCGAGCATCACGCCGCCCGGATGCGATCGCTGTCACTCTTGAGCGAAGTCGAGAGTGATGCCGCATGGGAAGGCCTGAATGAAGCGCGGGAATTGGTCAACACCGTGCAAGCCAGTCAGCAACTCATCCTGAAAGCATATGGTGTCGCTGAGACGAAACCCGAGGGAAAGGACAAGCAAAAGCTCCTCCGTCATGTGCAGGAACGGATCGACCAGATCGAAAAAGTGAACGCCCAGGCCAGTCAATACCTGTCCGAATACGAAGGCTACTTAATGGACAAGGTGATGCCTGAGTCATTCACCATGGAAGCGAGCGAGCCTCCCGCCCCGGAACCCGAAGCGCTGCCTCTGCCCAGCGAAGCGGAACTCGAGTCGATGGACACCTCGGAACTTTACGAAAGCATCCAGGAAATGACGGAGCGCATGGACGAGGCCTATGCGGATAACAAGGCGTCGGAACTTGCCGAGCTCGAACAGATGAGCATCGAGGAAGCCAAGGAACAGCTCTACACCGCCAAAACGGATACCGGACCGGACCTGAGTGAAGCCTTGAGCCAGAATGACCCCGAAAACTCAGAGGAATTTTCCGAGTTCAATGAGGCATTGGAGCAAGCCGTCAACGCCAGCAACCGGATGTCCCGCCAGGCTGAAAACAAACAGAAGAAAGTCATGGGAGACTTGAACCCGTCACAAGATCACGACGAATCGAACGGGGACAAACTGAAGGAAGCACTCAATCAAGGCGCGGCAATCAAAGCGCAGATGGCGCAGGCAGCAGCCAATGCCGGACGCGGCAAAGGCAATCTCCAGGACATGCGCAGTTTGATGAACCAGAGCTACGGCATCTCCAGCGGTCATTCAAACGGAGGGACCTTAGGCGGAAGCAACAGTAATGGCCCCTACAGTGCTGCAGCGCTCGGCGATTACAACGGAGCCAGCAGCAACCCCAACCGGATCGATCTGAACCGCGACAGGACCCTCAAGCAGGCCCTGCCCGGCCGACGTTTCGACATGGATTCGAAGCGCAAGGGGTGGATCTTCATCGACACCTGGTATATTATCGGCCCGTGGAATCTGCCCAGCCACAATTCCTTTGAGACCATCTTTCCACCAGAGACCGACATCGACCTGGACGCCACCTACGAAGGCAAAACCATTCGAGGCAAAGCACTGGAATTGGAGTGGCACTTTGTTCAGTCGGAAGGCTTGCGAATCAAACCCCCGGACGAAACCAGTGGTTCCGTCTATTACGCTTACACCGAGGTCTTTTGCGAAAGCGAGCTCGATGCAATTGTGGCCGTCGCCAGTGATGACCGTTCCAAATTCTGGATCAACGATATGGTCGTGTTTGAGGATGCAGGCCTGTCCGGCTGGGAACTGGACGAAGGTTTCCGCCGCGTCCTCCTGAAAAAGGGTTACAACAAGATGCTGGTCCGCTTGGAAAACGGCCCCGCGGTGACAAACTTCTCGGTCCTGCTGTGCCCCATCGATGCACTTTGATTTGCTCCCGGTTAAGGGAGCGAAACATCAATATAGCCGAACCCAAAGGGATTGATCTCAGGGTCGATGACTTCGTCGATCACCACGCGCTCCCAGAAATCGTCGATCGTGGTCACACTCTCAGTAGTACCAACAATGGGGTAGAAGCTACCTGCCTCCAGCGAGTTGGACCGCATGGGTGTATAAACCAAACCGGCCCCTCTGCGACGGATGTATTCCATCTGCCAAACCATGCCCTCTCCTTCAGGGATTAATGAGTACAGGGGTAAGCCTGCGGTGCCCCCCGACACCATCCGGGTCGAATCTGCCTCCCCTAGATTCATGTTGAAGGCGTACTTCAAGAGGTTGGAGACTCCATCATCGAAAGGTGTCCCCTCCGCCGACTTATCCACATCCGAAAGACCGGCCTCGGCGGCGGCATTGAGAAAAAGCTCGGCCGCGCTGCCGCTCGTTCCAGTCAGCCCGACATCAAAAGGATTCTCATCACTATCGTTATTCGCGATCTGAAATGCGGCGGCACGCACACCTCCCGCAGTCGGCGTGAAGCTGAGGGTAAAATTAAAACTGCCTCCGGGCTCGAGACTGGCCGGCAGCGGTGAGGCGGCATAGTCGCCGGCATTTGCCCCGACCAAGGACAACGACAGTCCCATCAACGCGAGATCTCCGGTGTTACTCACACTGAATGTACGACTCAGGCTGGAGCCAAGCGCCACCGACCCGAAATCGGCCGTATCCAGGCCATCCGTCAATTCGGAACCCGATAGCTCAACCACAATCTCCGGGTTCCCCTCAGGGCTAAACAAGATGGCAAGAACGATCGAACCTTCCAGCACATCATACCCGTCCACCGCGATTTGATAGCTCGTCCCGGGCTCAACGGAAAACGAAACCTCACTGTGGTAATAGCCCAAATCGAAATCCCAGTCATCGTTCGATGCAATTTCTGTCAATGTATCGACGGAGGTTCCGGTGTACACCCCCATCGTCGTATCAAAGCTGCTGCCTTCCGTGGAAATTGTCACATTCCCCGAAACAAGTGGCGTCCACGACCACCAAACCGATGCCAACGGACTTGAGTTTGCAGCATGATCCGGCTCACCGCTTTCCCCGCTGGCCCCCGCATTCGTACCTGTCGTCGAAACACTACCGGACCCCAGGTCCAGCCGATCCGAAAAATTGTCATTCCCCGGGGCAGGCGGCGCAACAACCATCGAGTAGGTCAAAACGATTTGCCCTTTTTCCGCAGCGAACCCATCCACTGCAATGTGGTAGGTGGTTCCGGCAACAACCGGCATCTCGATGATACTTTCGGTCCCGAAGAAATCGTCATTGCTGGCAATCTCGGCCAGGTCGTTGACCGCTGTTCCGGAATAGCCGGCCAAGGTTGTATCGAAATCACTCCCGATCGTTGCGACTTGCAGCGTTCCATTTTCAGGGGCGGTCCATTGATACCAAACCGATTCAATGGGCTGACTGGCCGAGGCATGATCCGGCTCTCCGGATTCGCCCCCCGCACCGAGATTGCTGCCGCCGACCTGCCCCTCCACTCCCGAGAGCGTCAGGGCATTCGCAAACAGGTCGTTGAACGGTGCCTCGCCTGCTTCAAGTACCTGCACCTCCGCCGGGTCACTGAGCACGCTTCCCTCGGCATTGGAAACCAATACGGTGTAGCTGCCCTCATCGCTCAAGCTGGCCGAAGCAACCGAGTAGGTCGCCGACGTCGCTCCGGATATAGGCACGCCATCCAAGCGCCATTCGTACTGCAGCGGCACATCTCCGATCGCCAGAACCGACAGGGAAAATGCATAGCCCACGGCGGATGTCAGCCCTTCCGGTTGATTTAAAATCTGTGGCGGCCCTTCCCCGCCTCCGGCCACCGGGTACGTCAGTTGAATTGCCCCGGCTTCCCCCTCATAGCCATCCACTTGAATCAAATAAGCCTGACCGGCAACTGCCGGAAAACTCACGGCACTTTGGAGAGAGAAAAGGTTCTGGTCGTCATTTTCAGCAATCAACGAAAGCGATGCCAGCGCATCTCCATCATAAATCGCCAAGGTCGTGTCATAGGCACTCCCCTCCGTTGTAATCGTGGCGGTGCCGGTCGTTGCAGCGGTCCATTCCCACCACACCGTCTTGCCTCCGGCCACATCCGGATTCAACGGCTCATCCGCCTCCAGACTCGCGAGGATGTTGGAACCACTGGCCTGGGTCGTTCCCGGAGCCAGCACAATGCGGTTTGCAAAATCGTCGTTCGGTGGCGGCGCAAGCACAGGAAAGATAAAACTCCCGCTGGCAGAAGTCTTCCCGGGCGCACTGGCAAAGACATTCAGTGCGGTCGAGTTGACTCCTGTCGGCACCGGCAAACTCGCAGTGTACACGGCATCGTTCGCAACCGCATCGGGTGCCACTCCATCATCATGAAAAGATTGCGCCGCGCCCCCATCCAAATCGCCGGTAACCGTCGCACCGGTCACAGGTATCAGATCCGTTACCGTTACATAAAATTTGGCGGCCTCCCCCTCCGGCAAGGGCCCGTCTGTGGATGCCTGCAATTCAAGCACACCGTCCTCGGCAAGTTGCAGCGCGGCATAAGCGTCGACCATCCCGCCGGTTCCGATACGCCCGGAAAGCGAACCTAGTGGAGCTGCCGCAGAGAACAAACGGTTCTTCAGCTCTGCCACACCTGCGGCAGGGAACTCACTGACGAGTAAGGCAGCGACTCCCGCAACATGCGGAGTTGCCATACTGGTACCGCTATAGCTGGCATAGGCCGTATCCGAACTTGAAATACAAGAATAGATATCCACACCGGGGGCTGCGATATCGACACTGGACACCCCGTAATTCGAAAATCCGGCAAGCGCACCCGTCCGGTCAATCGCGGCAACCGCCACCACATTATCCACCTCGTAGCTGGAAGGATAATGTGGCAGAATATCATTATTCAGTCCCGAGTTCCCCGAAGCCGCGACGAAGAGGATCCCCGCATCATTGGCCGCTGAAATCGCATCGAACATCGCCTGGCTGTAACCGCCGCCTCCCCAGCTGTTACTCAGGATATCAACGTCCTGCTCGATCGCATATTCAATACAGGTGATGGCATCCGAAATATTGCCGGTTCCGGATGCTGACATGAATTTCAGTGCCATCAACTGGACATGATAAGCGACGCCGACATGCGGACCGGCATCATTGGCACTGGCCGCGATTGTACCGGCCACATGAGAACCATGGTCATGGTCATCCATTGGATTGCCGCTGCCGGTGATGGCATTGATTCCATAAATGTCATCGACATAGCCGTTGCCGTCATCATCGGTTCCATTTCCCGGAATTTCACCGGAATTGACCCACATGTTATGGATCAGGTCCTGGTGGGTATATCGGACCCCGGTGTCAATCACACCAACCACGACGGCCGGCTCTCCCGTTGTGAGCCCCCAAGCAGCCTCGGCATTAATATCCACCCCCGGAAGCCCACCATTCTGACCGGTATTTCGAAGCCCCCATAAAACGCCGTCCACATAGGCCGTGTCCGTGGGACTCTGTAGTAACTGCACCACCCAGTCCGGTTCGACGTATTCAAAAAGACCGCTGGCTTTCAACGCCTTCATCCGGGACACCAAACCTGCCGGTTCCAAAGCACGCGACGATTCAGACCCGCCTTTCTCCAATAACTGCAAGCCCGCGACACGCGTGAATGCGCGGTTCACTTTGAGCCCCTGCTGTGCGAGCAGGGCATTCAATGCCCGGGCATCGCTCCCAGGCTCCTTCAATTTAACCAGAATCCCCGTCGCGGAGACTTTCCGGCCTTCAAATGCCAAAGCAGGCGGCGATGTCGCAGTTTTAGCAGTGAGCTTTATTTTCGCCCCAGCCGGGAAATCCATTTCCGGCACTCCAGACAGCAAGGAATGAGAGGTCCACAAGAGGCAGACCACCGGGATCAACAATCTACGGTTCCACGTCCTTCGCCAATGAATCCTCCCGTTCATGTGACCATAGATGATGACATTGCTTGAACGCTCCCTCTCAGAATCAAGGCAACGGTCCGAAGAGTATAACCCATAAGGTCCCCTTCGGTCAATGCCATCGAAAACTTATACCCTTTGTTTACAGCCGTCCCTTACCTTGAAACGGAAGAATCGGGCGAAAACCGAATACAAGCAACTGATGTCAAACAACTAACGGATCTGCCAGCGATAGTGCATGGAGGAGAGCTTCTCGGCGCCTTCCTTGGTGACCCGGACCACGTCCTCGATCCGGCAGCCCCCGACCTCGGGATAATAGAGGCCGGGCTCGATCGTAATCACCTGCCCCTTGCGCAAGCGCGGGGAACCGGGGGACACCCGGGGTTGCTCGTGCACCTCCAGCCCCAGGCCATGCCCGGTCGAGTGAAAGAAACCGACGTAGCTGTCGCCTCTTCGTTCGGTCGGGTAACCGCGCTCCAGAAAGACGGCATTGACCGCCTCATGCACAGTTCCTCCGGCGACCCCCGCCTTGACCTTGGCAAGGGCCGCTTCCTGGGCGGCACGGACCGCACCCACCAGGGCGGTTTGCGCCGCATTGGCCTTCCCCTTGAGGAAGGTCCGGGTCATGTCGCCGTGGTAGCCGGTAGCCTGGACCCGGGGAAAGACATCGATGATGATCAACTCGGCCGGGCGCAGGGGGCCGTGTCCGCCCTCGTGCGGGTCACAGGCCTGCTTACCACCGGCCACGATGGTATGTTGTGCCACCGCGCCTTTCTCCAGGCAGGCTTGGTCAATGAGACAGCGTAGCCGTTCGGAAGTCAGGGTGGCCGATTCATAGACCAGGCGCTTGCCCTCGATCCTGGACGCGCGCAGCACGGCCTCGGCCGCCCGGATGCCTGCCGCGCTGGCGGCATTCCCCGCCCGGAGGGCGCGGGCCTCCGTATCCGTTTTAAATTCACGCTCCGGGAAAAAAGCGTCCGCGCTGGCAGAAATCTTCAGGCCGGATTCCCAGACACGCTGGAAGATCCCGGCGGGGAAGTCAGCGGGCACCCGCACCTGCCGGGCCTTGTAGCACTTCGCGAAATAGCGGATCAACTCGGCCGGCCCGACCTCCGCAACGTCCAGCTTGAGGGCCCGGGCCGCATGCAGGCGCGTGTCGTCCAGCTCCAGGACCTGGTCGTAGCGGGACAACTGCTTGACCCGGCCGTATTCGAGCCGGTTCACCACACCGATACTGCCTTCAGGTCCCACCAGGGACAGGAATGGATCCGGCACGAAGACGCCGGACAGGTAGAGGACATCGGCCGACTGCTCCGAGGAAGCAAAGAGCACACGAATCTCTGAGGTTTTACTTTGCATAGCGTTCATCCGCGTTATGTATCTATTTCCTGGCTCTGCAAGCCGCGTTCCACCCTGCATCTTTCTCTGCCCATGCGCCTGAACAATTTCCTGCTCCTGCCCCTCGCCTGCTGCGCCCTCTTGCTCGGGGCCTGCAAGCCGGACACTCCGGTGTCTGCGGCACCGAAATCGTCGGACCACTACTTCGAAATTCAGCTCGGGGAGCACCCGATCCAACTGCAACTGGCCACCAACGATCCCGAGCGGACCAAAGGCCTGATGTACCGGGACGAGCTGAAGCCCGACCATGGCATGCTCTTCATCTTTAAAGATGCCAGCCAGCGGGCCTTCTGGATGCGAAACACCCGGATCCCGCTCGACATCGGCTATTTCGACACCGAAGGACGCCTGATGGAAATTCACGCGCTCTACCCTTACGACGAAACCTCCGTCCCTTCACGCAGCCATTCCATACAGCTGGTCCTGGAGATGAACCGCGGCTGGTTCAAGGCCCACGAGGTCCATCCCGGCGACCGATTTGACATGGCCGACGTGCGCGCGGCACTCTCCGGACGCGGCCTGACCCCGGAGAAATACAACCTGCCCGAATAATCACCTTTCAACGCGCCTCTTCCCCGACACATGCACAATCCATCCTCCCGTCATGGCCAGCTCGTAGCCTGGTCGGAGCGCTTCAAGCAGCCGCCCCGAAAGCCTGGATTCTTTATTTATTTCTGCCTCATCCTCGGCACCCTGATTGCCTTTGCCCCGATGCTCGGCTCGGATTTGCTCTGGACCCCCTACGACAGTGTGGAACGCAGTCCCTACCAATCCATGGAAAGCTGGACCGAGGTCCTCTCCGGCGACAGCCTGCGCAGCCAGGACCCGCTGAGCTTGCTATCCAATTTCGCGGAAGCGGCCCTCCCGCTGCCCACCCCGGCACTCCACCGCAGCATTAACATCCTCCTGCACCTGGGCGCCGTACTCATCCTCCTGCAACTGCTCACCCTACTGCGGGCCCCCGGCCGCGTCCTCGCTTCCACCGCATTTGCCTTCCACCCCGCCGTGGTCCAAACCTTGTTCTGGCCAGGCTACCGCACGGAGATCCTCGCCCTGGTCCTCATCCTGTCCTGCCTCTTCTTCGGGCTCCGGAACCGCAGCAGCAAGGACTACATCGCCGCACTGCTCCTGGCCGTCCTCGCCTCACTGCTCCACCCGGCCGCCTTGTGCCTGCCCGTCCTGCTCGGATTGGGCATCCTCTACCAGGTCCGCCATCCCCACATGTCGGACTTCAACCGGGTGCTGCCCTTCCTCGGCCTCGCCACCTTCATCGGCGTCTGGACCCTCGGTGGGAGCACCGGCACCGCGGCCGCCCCTCTCCCGGAAGGCCTCTCGCAACTCAACCTGGCCGGCGAGAACATGTTCTTTTTCATCCGCCAGAGCTTCATGCCGCTTATCCTCGGACTGTTCCACCCCTACACCGAAGGCTCGCAGTATCAGGTCGGTGCCCAAATGAGCCTGCTCCCCTTCTGCATCTTTATCCCCCTCTACATCGTCATTGGCATGAATTTCAGGAAGCTGTGGAGCCGCTCGCTGCTCTTCGGCCTGACGGCCTTCCTCCTGCTCTCGATCTATGGCGCCACCCAGGCCGGCTACTACCTCGACGGCAGCCTGGCCCACGAAGAACACAGCCTCTACATCGTGCTCCCGATCGCCCTTTCGCTGCTGATCTGCCACCTCGCCGGTTTTGTCCGCTTCATTGCCCAGCCGCTCAAACCGCTCTGGGCCGTCGGCATCTCAATCGCCCTGATCTGCCTCTTTGTCCTCACCGCCTCCTATTCCTATGCCATCGGCGACCAAGTCCGCATGTGGCAATCCATCGAGCTGCTCTGGCCGGAGTCCTGGATCCCCAAAGCGGCCCTGATCGATTTCGAGTCCGAACGCGGGACCGAGCTCTACACGGCCGATGAACGCATGGTCCGGCTCGAAGAAATCCTGGAGGCCCGACCGGAACAACATGAGCGCCGCCTCATGCTCGCCCGCATCTATGCGGAGAAGGGGCAGGACACGAATGCCAACCGTGAATACAAGCGCCTCCTCCGCGAAGCCGAGCCCGACAACGCCCTGCTCGAGGAAGCGGCCACCTTCTTCGACAGCGTCGGATTGACCTGGGATGCCAACAACGCGCGTGCACGCATCCAGCCGCAACCCTAATTGATTTTTACCGAACCTGGAACATTGCTATGATTGAAAAGAAAACACCCGGAATGGGCACTCTGGCCCTCCACGCAGGACACGTCCCTGACTCCGAAACCGGCTCCCGAGCCGTCCCGATTTACCAGACTACCAGCTACATGTTCCGCGACTCCGAACATGCGGCCAAGCTCTTTGCCATCGAAGAGCTTGGCAATATCTACACCCGCCTGATGAACCCCACCACCGATGTGCTGGAAAAGCGGGTCGCCGCACTCGAAAGCGGGGTCGCCGGTCTGGCCCACTCCAGCGGACAGGCCGCCATTACCAACGCCATCCTCAACATCGCCGGTGCCGGCGACAATATCGTCTCCGCCGCCCAGCTCTACGGCGGCACCTATACGCTCTTCAAATACACCTTCAAGAAGCTCGGCATCGAGGTGCGCTTCGCCGATGCGGAAGACCCTTCCAGCTTCGAGCCGCTGATCGACGACAAGACCAAGGCCATCTACGGCGACACCGTCGGCAACCCGAAGCTCAATATCTTCCCCTTCGAGGAAGTCGCAGCGCTCTGCGAGAAGTACAAGGTACCGATGATCATCGACAACACCGCCGCTTCGCCCGC
The DNA here is from genome assembly GCF_027257905.1 of Coraliomargarita parva. Classification (NCBI taxonomy): domain Bacteria; kingdom Pseudomonadati; phylum Verrucomicrobiota; class Opitutia; order Puniceicoccales; family Coraliomargaritaceae; genus Coraliomargarita; species Coraliomargarita parva. Next base: position 63,145 of record NZ_JAPZEI010000010.1, on the reverse strand, counting down.
CGTCTGCCGCCCGCTTGAGCTTGGCGCCCACATCGTGGTCAACAGCCTGACCAAGTATCTCGGCGGCCACGGCACCAGCATCGGCGGCATCGTGGTCGACGGCGGCAATTTCGACTGGGGCTGCGGACGCTTTCCGGAGTTCACCAATCCGGACCCGAGCTACCACGGCATGGTCTTCTGGGATGCCTTCCAGGCATTCCCGCCCGCCGGTGGTGCCAACATCGCCTACATCATGAAGATGCGCCTGCAGTGGCTGCGTGACACCGGTAACTGCCCCTCCCCCTTCAATTCCTTCCTCCAGATCCAGGGCATCGAAACCCTGCACCTGCGCATGGAGCGCCACTGCTCGAATGCACAAAAGGTCGCCGAATTCCTCAAAGGCCATCCGGACGTCAGCTGGGTCAACTATCCCGGCCTGCCCGATAGCCCGCACCACGCCGCCGCCGGGAAATACTTCGAAAAGGGCATGTGTGGCGGCCTCCTCGGCTTCGGCCTCAAGGGCGGCAAGGCCGCCGGTGCCAAGTTCATCGACAGCCTCAAGGTCTTCAGCCACGTCGCCAATATCGGCGATGCCAAGTCGCTGGCCATCCACCCGGCCACCACGACCCACCAACAGCTCACCGAGGAACAGCAGATCTCCACCGGTGTCACCCCGGACTTCGTCCGCCTCTCCGTCGGCATCGAAGACATCGAAGACCTCCTCGCCGACCTCGACCAGGCCCTCAAAGCCTAGCCCCCGAGAGAAATCAAATTTCCAGCCGGGCCGGTTCCAAACTGACCCGGCTTTTTTGTGCAATCAAACGTGGCGTGCCCGCTCGCCGGGCGCCCTCCAAGCCACTCACAAAACAAGCAACACCTCAAAGCGTGCGACAAGCGCACACACCACAAATGGTAGCGCAGCACCGTCCCCGGTGCGCACTGCGTCGTGTCAGCCTCACCCTATCTGAACTCGTGCGGCGCGGGACGCGCCTGCGCTACCAATCAAATCCTCTTTCCTCCCCTCTGCGTCCTCAGCGTTCTCTGCGGTTAACAAACCACGTCCTGCACGTAACTGGATTCAGGCTGAAAACGAACCCCTCCGTCTGCGACAAGCGCAGACATCCGTCTTCTCTTCGATACGCCGTGACAAGCCTCCCCTTTGCCAAGAGGAGGAGCTTTTGCTTTACAACACCCTAGATTAACACGCGATAACACAAGCTCCTCCCCCTTGGCACGGCGTAGTCTTAGACGAAGACGGGTGCTTGCAGGGGAGGGGGACCGCGCAGCGGCCTGTCCTGAGCTTGTCGAAGCGGTGGAGGGGTCCTACTCAAAATAAAGCATCATCCCCGTAGTCGCGTTGCTTCAGCCGCGCGACCGAGCGCACCTGCGGCACCGATAGCACATACGGGTAGCCGGCTTCCTCCTTCGCGACAGCTACGGCGGACAGGAAAGCAGACCACCTACGAATCCACTTCGGCAAAGATCATGCTAAGGGCTCTGCCCTGTATGATACGAATTGAAACCGAAAACGATTGGCTCCTCCTCACCCACCCGGACCACGCCGCGCTCGCCGGCGAGTTTGCCCGGCATTGGAAGAACGGCGACTTTGCCCCGCCCGAGCCCTTTATCCACATTCTCGACGCCTGCACGCGACACGACGACAGCTGGGGCGACCGCGACGCCAAGCCGCTCCTCACCCGCGAGATGAACCCCAGCGCCTTTTCCGAAGAGCTGGTCGGCACCTATGACGCCTTCGAGGAAATCGACCTCGACGACTACCTGCGCGTCCGAGGCGAGGCCACCGAGGCCGCCGCCCTGCGCGATCCCTATGCCGCCGTGCTCATCTCCATGCACACGGTCAACCTGCTCACCGTGCAGGCCGACCTCAGCACGCTCAACGCCGAGGAGACCGTCATCCACAGCGCCTTCATCGAAGGCCAGCTCAAGCGCCAGGCCGAGCTCAAGGCACAGCTCCGCGCCCTGCCCGACATCGCGCCGCTGGCCAGCGACGAGCAATTCGAAAAGGGCTTCCGCTTCCTCCAGGCCTGCGACAGCTTTTCGCTCTACGCAGGGGTCGCCTTCTCAAAGGAAGGCAAGCTCCAGCACCCGCACCCGATGCGCGACGGAACGATCACCGAGATCAAATGGCTGCCGCAGGGCGACAACCATTACATCCTCGATCCCTACCCGCTCGACGAGCCCGTGGTCGAATTCCAGATTCCCTACCGCCGCGTGGCCAAAGCCGCCACCGCCAGCCTCGAGACCTACCAGGCCGCCTACGCCGCCGCGCCGGTCGAGCTGGTCACCATCACTGTATCCAAAAAATAACGACAATGAGCGCCGAAGCCAAACTCAAGGAACTCGCCATCGAGCTGCCCACGCCCCCGAGCCCGGGCGGCAACTACCTCAGCCACCGACGGATGGGCAACGTGCTCACCCTCGCCGGTATCATCAGCTTCAGCAGCACCGGCGAGCAATGGACCGGGCAAGTCGGCGACGAGCGCAGCCTCGACGACGGCTACGCCGCCGCCAAAGTCTGCGCGCTCAACGTGCTGGCCACCATCCGTGACATCACCGGCAGCCTCGATGCGGTCAAACAATTCCTCTACGTCGGCGGCTATGTGAACGCCATTCCCAACTACGGACAAAGCCCCTCCGTCATCAACGGCGCCTCCGACCTCTTCGAAGCCGTCTTCGGCGAACCCGGCAAACACGCCCGCGCCGCCGTCTCCGTCGCCGGCCTCCCGAAAAACGCCACCGTCGAAATCCAGGTCAATGTGGAGCTGAAGGACGGGGCATGAGTAACTGCGACTGCCGTCTATTAAAAATACAGGGGCGGGTGAAAATAAAGTAGTACGACACAAACGACGTGCAGAACGCAGACACTCCAAGCAGCGAATCGCTCCTTTTTAGCGACATATGCACGCCCGAAAAGACATCCGTAAACGGGATACTGTACAAAGGCCAAGACAACAAACGGCAACATAATCGATTCAAAAAAGTAAGTCGATACCATCGAATAGGGGTACAAAAACTTAGCGGCTAGATAATTACCGTGGCCAGCACCTGCCGACATGATTGACAATAATAGCGCCACCGGAGTCACTAGAATGCCGACAAGTGTTCCTGCGGTCGTTGCGGATATCAAGGATGAGCGCGGCTCAGGCAGTTCTTTCTTTATTTCCATTTTGAGATACCTGCTAGGATAAAAACAACTGCTAAACAATACGTTGGCAGCTCATGCCAGGGAAGGACATTCATCCCTCACGTAAAAATCACTCGATCCAATAATGCTGATCATTTTAACCGCATGATCGACGTGATAGGTGACCACTTAAATGCCTTTCTGCTCTAAAGAATCGTGAATATCCCTTAGCGATACCGAGTCGATACGGTCACCGCGTTGCATAGCAGCCAACCTACGGGAACTTTCTTCGGCATAATCAACGTTTTCCGAAAGATCCTTTGCCTTCAGATAAGCAGCAAAAAAAGCCCGGTCTTCACGTCCCATTGAGTTAACCGCCTCTATGACTTCCGCTCGTGACATGAATAGAACACTACCGACTTCCCTGCTTCTACAAATTATTTTTTGGTAGAGCGATTCGGGTCAAACGCAAAAATATAAAGATCCTACCGGTCGAAATCGCTGTCATGCCAAGCCGTAGCCTTGGCGAAGGCTGGTCTCGCTTCCGCTACAGTCCATCCCAGCAAGCATTCAATTGATGCGTCGCTGCACGCAATCTGTGTCCATCCGTGTCCATCTGCGGTTAATGAACATCACGTCGTTGTAAGAATGATCCAATCAGAAATCATTCTGTTCTAACAACGCATCCAAATGGTGCCCCATTCGGCTATGGTTCAAACCAGCTGAAGCCCGGTATCTACAACGACGCACCCAAAAACACATTCGTGCTTATTCGTGTCCATTCGTGGTTCCCACAAACACGTCGCTGCTAGAATCATCCTGTCAAAAAGAATCCTGTTCTCACGATCCATCCAAATACTCCCCCCATTCGGCTACAGACTACGGATCGACCCGTTGAAGCCGCCCAAATACACACCGATTCACAAATTTCAAAAAAATCTCACCACCATCCTTGACTGATCGGTTTACATTAACAAAGTGCCTATCATGAAACCGGGACCCGCCAAACAATTCGACCAGCATGCCGCCTTGCTGGCGGCGGTGCATGTGTTCTGGAACCGGGGTTATGAAGCGGCCTCGCTCTCAGAGCTGACCGCGGCGATGGGAATCGGAAAGAAGAGCCTTTACGATACCTACGGCAACAAGCGGGCGCTCTTCCTGCAATCGGTCGCCTACTACAGCGACCTCCGTCTCGAAAAGATCAGCCAGGTTCTCCTGAAGGACGGATCCCCGCTCAAGAACATCAAGGCATTCCTCGACCTGCTCAAGAAGGAGCACTCCTGCGAGGGCAGCAAGGGCTGTCTCCTGGGCACGAACATCGCCGACTTTGATACCAGTGATGCGGAAATCGCCGCGCTGCTCCGGCAGAAGCTGAACGAGTTCGAGGCTGTTTTCTACCAAGCCATCTCCAATGCCATCGAAGCCGGTGAAGTGGACGCCGCCTGCAGCGCGAAAACAGCGGCTCAGATGATGACCTGCGTGACCCAAGGCATGGCCCTGATCGGCCGCGTGAGTCATTCAAGCGACACCCTCGAAGGCGCCAAACAATCCATGCTCAACTTTCTCCGCCCCCGCTGACTTTTTTTGCCCACAACTTTGACCGTTCGTTCTAATTTACAACCTAAATCATACATAACAAAAGAAAAACCATGAAAAACACCACGAACATAGAGAATAAAACCATCCTCGTGACCGGCGCCAACCGCGGCATCGGCAAGACCATCACGGCTACGCTGCTGGACCGCGGCGCGAGCCGGGTCTATGCCGCCGTGCGCCGGGTCGACACGCTGAAGCCCCTACTCGAGCAATACGGGGACCGAGTGATCCCCTTGGAGGTGGATCTCCAGGACAATGCATCGATCCAAGCCGCTGCCAAGCGGGCAAGCGATGTCGACATCGTGATCAACAACGCCGGTGTGCTGCAAACCACTCCGCTCCTGAGCGAGGGGTCCATAGACTCCCTGAAATATGAACAGGACATCAATGTCTACGGCTTGATCCGCATCGCCATTGCCTTTGCCCCTGTGCTGAAAAGCAATGGCGGCGGCGCCATCGTGCAGCTGAATTCGGTGGCCTCCATCAAATCCTTTGAGGAGCTCGCCACCTACTCGGCCTCCAAAGCGGCATCGTATTCGATCACCCAGGCCCTGCGCGCCCTGCTGGAGGATCAAGGCACCCAAGTCGTCAGCGTCCATCCCGGCCCGATCGTCTCCGACATGAGCATCACCGCCGGAATGGATGACATCGCCGAACCGCCCACCGTCGTCGCCGACGCCATCATCGAAGCGCTCCAATCCGGAACCTTCCACGTTTACCCGGATGCGGTGGCAAAGCAGCTCGGCAGCGCCTACCAAAGCTACGCCGAAGCGATCATCGAACCCAAGCTGGTCGAAGCCTAAGCCAAACGAAACCATGCCCCGGCGTGAACCATCGCCGGGGCATATCTTGGATGACTCACGACTTCCCATTCCGAAAACTGTCCCATTCCGTGGCGTGTCCGCTCGCCGGACGCTTTGCGACGTTGTAAGCCATCCCTATCCAAACAGTATTCGTAGGCGATCTGCCTTCCTGTCCGCCATAGCTTTAGCGAAGGAGGAAGCCTGTCGCCCGCATGCGCAAACGGCAGCAACAGTCCACACGGTCGCGCGGCTAAAGCAACGCGACTACGTGGAACCGCTTCAGCCTGCAAGATCCGTGTCCATCCGCGTTCATCCGTGGTTAAAATCGACGGCTTAAACAGCGTTGGTTCATAACCGCCCGCTTCCTGCCTTCGCCAAGGCTACGGCGGGACGTGTCGCTCGAGAACGCGGAAAGCGCGGAGTTGGGTTCGATATAAAACCGACTCTCCCTCAAAGCTCTGCGTCCTCAGCGAACTCTGCGGTTTAACATAACAGAGTTGTAAGCATCATTCTGCCAATAATTATTCTGCCTTCACAACGCATCCAAATTGCGACCAATTCGGCGACCGATGAGCCCACTGAAGCCTAGCACGACGGCGGATGGAGGAGGCATCCATCCCTACCACTCGATCAACTGCGGCTCCATGGCTGGAACGCGCGACTGCTTGAAATCAGCGATGTTTCTAGTCGCGATGACGACCACATTCGTTTTCAGCGCAACCGCCTCGATCACAGCATCTTCGAAGTCTTTGATCTTACTTTGAAGCGCCTCCTCAATCTCCTGCTTGCGAAAGGTACCGACTGTGCAAATACGGAGCAGGTCATTCAAGAGCGATCGGGCCTTTGCTTCGCCACGATGCTTTTTAACGAGGTAATGCAGCGTCGTCACTGTGGTCGGGCAAATGATCCCGATTATCATTTTCTTCTCTGCGGCAGAAAGGATACGCGCGGAATCGAGTAGAAAGGGCTGACGGGCCAGCCAAACATCAAGAATCACGTTCGTATCGATCAGGACCCTCACAGATATTTATCCTCCAGATGCTTGCGATAGTCTTCGCGCTCATCCTCAAGATCAACATCGCCCAGCACGCCGACCATGGAAGCGGTAATTGCTCCGAGCTCGTCCAGCTCCGGATCATCTTCTGCCTCCGTAATGAAGTCACTGAAGATCCGCGAAACCGAGGTGCCCCGCTTGTGCGCAAGCTTTTTGGCCTTACGGATCACGGTATCGTCCATGCGCAATGTCAGCTTCGTTTGCATGACGTATAAATAAAGCCATTTATACGTCAAAGTCAATCACTGCGGCAAGGACGGATCGAAATCGCTGCCATATCAAGCCGTAGCCTTGGCGAAGGCTGGTCGCGCTTGCGCTACATTCATTCAAGCAAGCGCTCACTTGATGCGGACTTTCACACCATCCGCGTTCATCCGTGGTTAAAAATTACGGCTGACAACACAGCTGTTTCTTAACCGCACGCTTCCTGCCTTCACGACGCATCCAAATTGCGTCCAATTCGGCTTCAGCGTAAAGCCCTATTCGTGCCTATTCGTGCCCATTCGTGGTTTCAAATAACACGTCGCTGCTAGAATCATCCTGTGTTCCCCCTACTCCGGTCGTTCCGGCAGCTCTTTTCGCTTGTGGAAGCGCACGAGCAGCGGTTCTTCGGCGGGAGCGACGGCGGCGTCGTACTTGGCCTTCATCGAGGGTTTGGTGATGAACTCGATGTCGTAGTATTTGACCACGTCGGCAGTGAAGAGCGGCGGCTGGATGCGAGCGAGCGGGCTGCCCATACACTTGTGTTTGCCGCCGCCGAAGGTGCCGTGGACATCGCGCGCGGGCAGATCGGGGTCCTCGATGTAGCGGCTCGGGTTGAAGCGGTCCGGCTCCGTGTAGATGTCTTCGAGGAAGTGGGTCAGCGTGTGGAGGTGCAGGACGTCCGCATCACCCGGAATCTCGTAACCGCCGTAGGTGAAGCTTTTGGCGGTCATCCGGTTGAAGACCGGCACGCCCGGACGCAAGCGCTCGATTTCCAAAGTGGTGGCGCGCAGCTTCGGGTAAGGCTCGATCGTATTGAAGTTGTAGGGATCCCATGGCTCGAGTTCCTCACGCAGCTCCTTGAGCCAGGACTCGTCCATGTAGGTATGAATGAGCGACCAGGCCACGATCATGGACGAAGTGGTCGAACCGGCCATGAAGAGCTGCGATAAGTCGTGGATCATTTCATAGCGCGGAATGGGCGGTCCATCCGGATCGCGTGCCTGCAGAACGGCGGAGAGGATATCCTCTTTTTCCGGACCTTTGTTGCCCTCACGCTCATCGAGAATCGAGGCGAGGTATTTAAAAACCTTACGGCGGCGCATACGCTTCGGCGGGTACCAATACCAGAGCCATCGTTTCCAGCCGAGACTGGCGGACTTGAGCATCTCTTTATTACTGATAGCCATGGTTTCCGACATACCATCCGGCAAATCCTTCTGAATCAAAACGCGCGCCATCATGGCGATAATCGTCTGCATGCAGAAGATACGGAGATTAGTCACGCCATCCGGAAGACTGTCGATTTCCTTAAAGATCGCCTCACTCATCTTGCCTGTGTGAGGCATGATCACGCTGGGACGAAAACCCGGCAGCATACGGCGACGTTTGGCAGTGTATTCCTTGCCCTCGAGCTGATTTAGATAACGGTCACTAAACTGTTCTCTAAAGTGACGGTTTGTCTTGTAGTAGTTCCAGAGTTCGTGGTTGGTCCAGGTAAACTTGTTGGCATCCAAACCACCCATCGCGATCTGTTCGCGGCCGAAGAGTTTAACCCGGAAGACGGGTCCGTATTTGCGGTAGCCTTCCATGAACACATGGGTCGGATCCTTGAAGAAAGCCGCGTCGCTCGATCCGTCCGAAGAGCCCGGGGGAGCAAAGAAGGGGATCTCGCTGGCGGGTTTAATCACGACCTCGGCCGTGCCTTCTGTCTCTAGTGTTGCGTTAATCATGGGTCGCGGTCGCTAGCATCAGCTGTGCCAGAAAATATGAAGACACCCGTGACGAACCCCTCGTTCGAAAAACTTCAAACTTATGGCATGGAACTAGCTCCAAGTCCGGCATGCCAACCAGACAACCAGTTCAGTATTTCTTCATGATCCTGGGGAACGTTGGCTGCTGCCTTGGTCGGCGGCGTTAACCCCAGCAAGCCCGGTTTCCCGGAGAATTCGTGGACGCCAGCAAGCAATTGCCAGGCGGGGCTGCAACCGTCTGTGCCAATTTACCCGAAGTCATGCAGCACCCTCGGCAGGAGGGAATCCCTGCAGCAGACTTTTACCCAAGGACAGATTTACGACCTTGGCCACACACATAGCCGCTTGCCGGCTGCGCCAAATCGGAGTGGCGCGCCAGCAAGCGGCCCTTCGCAGGGCCCGGCCGCCAGACACACGGCAGAGCCGCCCCGCCTCACAACTACCAAAACGATTCAACCATGACACAGACATTGAAACCCTCCCTCCTGGAGGTTGCGCTCAAAAGCAAGCGAGGCCTGATACTCGGCCTTGGCGGCGGCGGAGACGTCATCCAAGGCATCCCGGTGGCGCGCCTCTTCCAGCAACTCGGCTTCGACGAAGTCTATATCGGCGGCGTGAGCTGCCAGTGGTGGATGCCGGACGGCAAGCCGCAATCGGACGTCTTCGGCACCTCTATCCTAGGCCCCACCATCTACGACATCCACCAGCTTTCAGACAGCGAGTTGCTGGCCCCGGAGATCCGCAGCGTGAACAGCAAGTCTGCCATCGGGACATGTCAGCCCGCGGAAGCGGTCCTCGCTGAAAGCCTGCCCGGCACCCCGTTCGTAGCCAGCCTGCGTCAAGGCACGGCCGGCTTGGCCGCCAGCCTCAAGGAATTTGTGGAGGCCAAAGGCATCGACATCGTTGTCGGCGTCGACATCGGATCCGACTCCTTCCACCGCGGCGACGAGGTGCAGCTGGCCCACACCTCACTGGTCGACTTCATGTCGATCGGTGCCCTCCTCGATCTGCCCTGCCCGATCTTTTACGGGGTCTCCGGCTATGGCTGCGACGGTGAAATGCAACTGCCCGAGCTGGATGAGCGGGTCGGCATCGTCATGAAAGCCGGCGGCTATCTGGGCGCCCACGGACTGACCCAGGGGGATGTGGCATCCATGCTCGAAGCCTGCGAAGCCTACCCGGACCCGGTTGAACCGCTGGCACCGCTGGCCGCGACCGGCGAGCTCGGCCTGCGGCGCGTCAACACCCATGGCCCCTGGGGCACACCCGTACATGTCAGCCCTCTGGCGGCGGTGATGATGTTTTTTGATCCTGCAATTATGGCTGCCGAAGTTTCCAAGGGGATACTGGCCCTGAAAAACACCACGAGCCTCGCGGAAGCCGAAAGGATTTTCTACGAGGATCTGGGCGAATTGCCCGAGTCGAGACTGCTCCCGACGGTTCGCTATTTCAAGGAGCCGGGGGAATAAAGGGAGGCATTCAGCAAACGTATCGCCATGCAATATACAAATCTAGGACACACGGACATCAAAACCTCAACCCTCGTGCTCGGCACTTGGGTGATCGGCGGATCCGACTGGGGCGGCAGTGATGAATCCGAATCGATCGAGGCCATCCATGCCTCCATCGACCAAGGCATCAACTTTATCGACACCGCACCGATCTACGGGACCGGCGAATCGGAACGCGTGGTTGGCAAGGCCATCGCCGGCAAGCGGGACCAGCTGGTCATCGCCAGCAAAGTCGGGCTACGCTGGGACCACGAGGAAGGCGAATTCAATTTCGAGGCCGAAGACGGCACTAAGATCTACAAGAACTTAAAGGCAGACAGCATCCGTCATGAAGTCGAGCAGTCACTGAAACGCCTCGGCACGGACTACATCGATTTACTGCAGACCCACTGGCCGGATGCCACCACCGGAATCGATGAGACCATGGAAACCCTGCTCGCGCTCAAGAAGGAAGGCAAGGTCCGGGCTATCGGCGCCTGCAACCTGACGACCGATCTGCTGCAACAGTATCTGGATGCCGGCCCCTTGGACACGATCCAGGAAAAATACAGCATGGTGGACCGGGAACTGGAAGCCGACCTCTTCCCCATGGCCAATGCCCAGGGCATGTCTATCCTCGCCTATTCCCCGCTCGGCATGGGACTCCTCACCGGCAAAGTCGGACCCGAGCGCAAGTTCGGCGCAGATGACATACGCTCATGGAGTCCACGGTTTACCGTCGAGTGCCGCCAACAGGTCGCCGCGCTGCTGGAACAGTTCGAACCGATCCGCGCGAAATACGAGGTGAGCCTGGCGCAGCTGGTCATTGCATGGACCGTACACCAACCCGTCATCAGTCATGTACTCTGCGGGGCCCGCAATTTGAAACAGGCCGAGGAAAATGCGATCGGAGGCAATCTTGAGATCAGTACCGAGGATGTGTCCGCGATGACCGCCATCCTTGAAGCCGCCAATCTTCAGCTGCCCCACCCCTTCAAAGGCGACTAGCCACAGCCGTTAATTTTCATCAGGTGTAAAGCAATCACATCCCTCCAACCGGGATCTTCATGGTATAAAAAGTAGGCAAGGCGTCCGGGTCCGAATCAAGGGCTCGGAGCCTTGCCTATAATTTTATAGATCATCCAACCCGTGGCGTGCCCGCTCGCGGGCGCCCGACCCACACCTAAATCGCGTACAACACCGCATCACCTACAACACAGCTGGCGTGCGCAAGCACACACACTACTGCCCGTGGCGTGCCCGCTCGCGGGCGCCCCAACCAATAAAAACTGGCAACACCTCTCGGAGCTCATTCAAATAACGCCAATGAGAAGATACAACCACCAAGGCACGGACCGGCTAAGGACAGGACGCATCTCGATTCCAGGCGCACGCTACTTCATTACAGTAACAACGAATGAAAGGAGAAAGAGACTTCATGCGCCAAACGTACGCACATGCATAGCTGCATCGCTAAAATCCCTCCATGATTCTGAAGACATTGAGCTATTTTGCGCAACCATCATGCCGGACCATGCACATTTGCTCTTCGCACTCGGGCAGAATTTAGGGCTCTCTCAAGTAATTGCGAAATGGAAACAGCAAACAAAGAGCCATCTAGAATCCCACAACCTGTCATGGCAGAGTAACTTTTACGACCATCGGCTCAGGACAAACAACATTCTCGAAGGTTTTGCACGATACATCTACCTGAACCCATACCGGAAAAATTTAGTCGAATTGAATCAAAGCTGGCCCGGTTGGATCTGCTATGAGAGCTACAAGCCTGAGTTCACTCTGTATCTAAAGAAGGGTATCGAACCACCAGTCGAGTGGCTACAAACATCCCCCCTGCTGGAAAAGATAATTCAAGACGATCTTTCGGAACAATAAACCCGAAGCATACTGCCCCCCCTCGTGGCGTGCCCGCTCGCGGGCGCCCAACCCATCTCCTAAATCGGCAGCAACACCGCATACCTACAACTCCGCAGGCGTGCGCAAGCGCACACACCACACTGCCCCCCCGTGGCGTGCCCGCTCGCGGGCGCCCGACCCACTCCTAAATCGGCAGCAACACCGCATCACCTACAACACAGCTGGCGTGCGCAAGCGCACACACCACACTGCCCCCCGTGGCGTGCCCGCTCGCGGGCGCCTCAACCCACACCTAAATCGGCATCAACACCGCACACCTACAACGCCGCAGGCGTGCGCAAGCGCACACACCACACTGCCCCCCGTGGCGTGCCCGCTCGCGGGCGCCTCACCCCACACCTAAATCGGCATCAACACCGTATCGCGTACAACACAACACCGCAGACGTGCGCAAGCGCACACAGCCCCCCCCTGGAAGCAACACTCAGTCGAACTTGCTCCGGATGATTCCGGCCAGCCCACGGGCGATGCCCTCGATCCAGCGGCGACCTTTCTCCGCACTGCCCGCCTTGGCATCCCCCATCGTGCCGGACTTTGAAATATCCAGTGTTTTCCATGCATAGGTGGCCGGCGCGAATTCCGCCTGCAGGCGGGATTTATTCTCCAGAGAGCCGATCCACTCGCAGTTGGCGACCGTCGGATCCGTCAGATCCGGCATGGCGGCATACAGCACCGAGGCCTCGAACTCCCCGGCATGGATACCGAAGGCCGCCTCACGCGGCGACGCCACATCCGGCTCGAAGCCCAGCGGCAGGAGATCGGCCAGCATGGCGTGTTCCAGCCGAAGCTCACGAACGAGGCTCTTCAAGACCGAGGCGTTGCCACCATGTGTATTAAGAATTCCGATACGTTGAAAACCCCACAGTTCCAACTGCAGGGCCACCGCCAGAACTTGCCGGCGGAGCGATTCCCGCGACAATATCAGGCTTCCGGGAAACCCGGTGTGCTCGTTGCTTTTGGCCACTTGAATCGGAGGGGCCACATAGACGGGCAAGTCCTGCGGCAACAGCGGCATGAGGTGGTCGAGAAAGATCTGTCCGAGAAGGGCGTCGACTCCGACCGGCAGGTGCGGTCCGTGCTGTTCGATCGCCCCCACCGACAACAGCACATAGGCGTCCTGCTTCGCCGGTAACGCCTCGATCTGCCGGAGCGTCATGGCCGGAAGGTAGCGTTCACGATAGGCCGGCCAGTTCATGACTCACCTCCGGCGTCCGGGGAAGATTCGGCAAGTGGTGGATGCCGGACCAGCTCCCCCAAGAGTGCGGACAAGTCTTCCGCAAGTGAAGACAGCAGTTCGACAACCGTCACTCCGGCCTCGATCTGGAGCGGCTCCGCCGGCCCCATCAACTCGGGAACGGGATCCAGTTCACCAGCCGAATAGACAGGCTCCGGCTCGGCATCACTGCCCAGTAATTCGGTCAGGATCTTCTGGAGCAACGAGCGGTCGCCGCTCCGCTGCGGATGAAAGTCCAAGCCCAGCCCGCTCAGGTTCACACAGAAGACCTGGAGATCGTGAGTGACCCGTAGATCCCGGGCAGCCACATCGATCCATTCCTCAAGAAAGGGACTGGTGTTGAACAGGACAAAGCGCCGGACCCCGCAGGCCGAAGCCGAAACAATCGTTTCTTCCAGGACTCGATGGGCGGCCTCGATATCCATTCCGAAACAAGTGCCACAGGACTGCCGCGGCGTGATCCGTAGCGGCGGTAACACGCGGAAGGACGCTTGGTCCGGCTTCAACTGCAAGGCGCGATCCAGCAGACAGGCCCCCAGGACCTCTTCGACATCCAGTGGTCGCCCCAACGCCCAGTCGGCAATCGAGTAGACCGGAAGAATCGCAATGCCCTGACTTTCCGCAAAGGCGGAAAATGCGGGCCAGCGCAAGGCATGCCAGGCAAAACGGTCCTCGCCGTGGTAAAGCTTATGTGAGCCGGGGGCAGTCATGTGTCAGACGCAAAATCGGTCGCTAGTCAGCACATCGGTTCCAGAACAACGGGATTCGTCAGACGACCAATCTTCTCGATTTCGATCGTCACTTCGTCGCCCGCCTGAAGAAAACGCTGCGGCTTCCGGGCGATGCCCACTCCGGGCGGCGTACCGGTCAGGATCAATGTACCGGCGGGCAAGGTCATACTGCCGCTGAGGAAGGCAATGAGCTCGGCGACGGAGAAGATCATATCCGAGGTATTGGAGGCCTGCACACATTCGCCGTTCAGTTCCGTACGGATGACCAGATTGTCCGGATCGGGAATTTCATCGGCAGTGACCAAGGCCGGCCCCAGCGGACAGAAGGTATCGAACGACTTCCCCTTGCACCACTGCCCCCCGCTGTAAATCTGCTGCCAGTCACGCGCACTGACGTCATTCGCGGCAGTATACCCGGCGACATAGTCGAGCGCGGTCTCCTTGCTCGCATTTTTACAGGGCTTCCCGATCACAACCGCCAACTCGCACTCGTAGTCCACCTGATCGCTGGGCAAATGCACCGGCAGTTCGATGGCCCCGCCGGGAGCCTGCAAACTGGACAGGTTCTTCATCGTGACAACCGGGTACTCCGGAATCGGCTTGCTCATTTCCTCCGCATGCTCGCGGTAGTTCAGCCCGATGGCAAAAATCACCGTCGGCTCGACCGGAGCCAACAGGCCGAGCGACTCCACCGGAACATCCGTCGGTGTAAAACCTTCGGCCAGTGACCCCGTACAGAGGGAGTAGTGCCCTTCCCGTTCCACGGCATAGCATGGACCGGATTCGGATAATAGACGAACAATACGCATGCTCTACCCTATACAGGAATCGGGCCATTTTGAAACGAAAGCACCCGAATCGCCAAAACAGGAAGATTCCGAGCGCCCCGCGCTGAGAGGTGAATGCGCTTTGTCATAGGATGACAAGACTCCCCAAAGCTCCTCCTCTTTTCAAGGGGAGGGGGACCGCGAAGCGGCCTGTCCTGAGCCTGCCGAAGGGTGGAGGGGTTTCAGTCCCAGCTATCTTCAACTGGAATGGGGGCTCTTGCTCACAAATCGACCGCAAAAAAAAAGCCGGTCGAAACCGACCGGCTTTTAGAAAGTCACTCGCAGTGCAGCCTAGGGCATGACCGGGAACACACCGGGGAACACACCGAGGATCACGGTCGCCACGACCAGCGCGCCAAGGATGAAGCGGTCCGCGGAGGTGTCGCGATAGCCGGTTTCCTGTACCACTTCCTCGGTCGGCTGACTGAAGAAGGCTTCGCGGATCCAGCCGAAATAGTAGTAGATGGAAATCACCACCCCGACGATCGCGATGCCCAGCAGGCCGTAGAGCCCGGCTTGGAAAGCGGCCACAAAGAGGAAGAGCTTACCGATGAAACCACCCAGCGGGGGAATGCCGGCCAGGGAACCCAGACCAAAGGCGAGCACGCCGCCAAGGAAGGGACGCTTGCGGGCGAAATTGCGGTAATCTTCCAGCTCCTGATTGGCATCTTCCTTTTTCGCAGCAATCGACATCACGCCGAAGACGGCGAAGGAAGCCAGCAGGTAGGTCACCAAATAGAAGATGACGGCATACTTGGCCCAGTGAATTTGCAGCGATGCGACCACCCCCAAAAGCAGGTAGCCGGCGTGCGCCACCCCCGAAAGGCCCATCAGGCGCTTCAGGTTACGCTGCGTCACGGCTGCGATATTGCCGAAGAGGATCGTGGCCGCCGCAATGAAGGAAAGGAAAGGAACGATCATGCTGCTCAGCCCGATGAAGGGACCGGTCACAAGCTGCAGTAGGACAATAAAGCCGGCCGCCTTAGAAGCCACGGCCAGATAGGCGGTCACCGGAGTGGGTGCACCCTGATAGACGTCGGGCACCCAGATCTGGAAGGGTACCGCACCGATCTTAAAGCAGATGCCGGCCACCACCAGCAAAGCCCCGACCCGTACGATCAGGTTGTCCGCATGCAGGATGATGAAATTCGTCAGTTCCGTAAAGTTGAGTGAATCCGTACTGGCGCCTTCCAAGGCGGGATTGCCGGCCACACCGTAGAGCAGCACGATCCCGAACAGAAGAATGGCCGAGCTCATGGCACCTAGGATCAGGTACTTCAGGCCGCCCTCAAGGGAAAGCGAACTGGTCCGGCAGTAGGCCACCAGCACGTAGAACGCGACGGTCACGGTTTCCAGTGTGACAAAGAGCATCACGAAGTTGCTGCTCTGGACGAGCAGCATCATCGCGGCGGAGATGATCATGACCAAGTGATAGAACTCGGTCTTCGCCAGCGATTGTTTGGAAAGATAGATCTGGCCGAGATAGCAGACTAGGATCGAACTGATGAGGAAGAAGATCCGCATCAGTTGGGTAATGTCGCTCTGATAGATCAGACCGCTGAAGAGCGTTTGCTCATGAAAGCCGAAGCAATTGGCCGCCGACCAGGTGACCGCGAGGATCAGGACCTGCCCCCAGATAGCGAGACGCGGGATGAGCCCCTGACGGGAAGCGGGAAGGACCATTTCAGCCGCGAGCATACTCAAGGCCAACACGGCCAGCATGATTTCAGGCATGATCGCGACCCATTCATTGGTCGCGGAGTAGCCGCGAAGGAGTTGAAGAAGCGAATCGTTCATTAGTGTGTGCCCTCCTCGTGTGCTTCGTGTTCAGACGGCAGTGCCGCAGTGTCATAAGCAGGGAGCTCGTTCTTAACAGGATACAGACCGGAGAGTTCCTGGTTCGCATCGTCGGAGAAAATACGGGGGAAGATACCGATCACCACCAAGGCCACCACCAATACGGTCGCCGGCAGCTTTTCAAAGCCCTTGATATCCTCGATGGGTTCGCTTTCCAGACGCTGGGCGAAAGACTCGGTCTTCGGTTGGCCGAAGAAAATATTGGCCACGGCACGGAGTCCGTAGATCGCGGAAATCACGATACCGAGCGCGGCGGGCAACACGATCCAGCTGGTGTGCTCACCGCCGGCCAATGCCGCAAAGATCGTAAACTCACCCCAGAAATTGCCAAAGCCCGGCAGACCGATGCTGGCCATCGAAGCCGCCACAAAGAAGGCCGCCAGTACCGGCGCCTTGGAAGCAAGCCCACCCATTTCCTTCATGTCGAAGGTCTGGCTGCGGTGGTAGATGCAGGTGGAAAGCATGAAGAGCAAAGCGACCGACAAGCCGTGCGCCACCATCATGAGCAGTGCGCCCCCGGCCCCAACCGCGGTGAAAGTCGCAATCCCAAGGAAAGCGTAGCCCATGTGCATCACGGAGCTGTAACCGAGCATCATCTTGAGGTCGCGCTGGGCCATGGTGACCAGGCCGATGATGACGATGTTGCCCAGTGCCAGCCAGACGATCCAGGGGAACCAGGCTTGTCCGCCCACCGGAAGCAGCGGCGCGGCAATTTGCAGCAGGCCGTACAAACCGAATTTCTTCAGCACGCCGGCGTGCAGCATGGCCGCACCGGTCGGTGCCACGGCATACCCCTTGGGTGCCCAACTGTGGAAGGGGAAGAGCGAAACAAGAATGCCGAAGCCGAAGAGCAGGAGCGCGAACAGGTTGCCCTGCACCGTGTCGGCCAGCGGTTGGGCGGCCAGGTAGTCACGAAGCACCGGCAGCGAGAAGGAACTCGCGCCGCTTTTCACATAGAGGGCAATCAGTCCGAGCAGCGAAAGCATCGCACCCAGCGTCAGGTAAATCGTCATCTCGATCGCCGCGCCGCGACGACCCGCACCACCCCACATGCCGATCATGATGAAGGTCGGGATCAGGGCGAATTCGTGGAAGAAGTAGAAGAAGAAGACGTCGACCGATGCGAAGGTGCCCATCAGGCCGCCTTGCATGAAGAGCAGGAGTGCGAGATAGAGGTGGAGACGCTCCGCCTTCGAATACATGGCGTAGAGCCCGGCCGCAAAGCCGACCACACCGGCCAGCATGAAGAGCGGCATGGAGATGCCGTTCAGTCCGAGGTGCAAATAGATGCCAATGGACTCCAGTCCGGTCGGCATCCGCATTTCAAAATTATAGCCGCCCACATTGGGTTGGAAGAGCCAATAAAGCAGCAGTCCGATGATCAGGGGCCAGCCAAAGCCGAAGGCGCTGATCGCACGCTGGGTCGCCGTCGACATCCGCGAACCGAATAGCAGGACCGCGCCGGCAGCCATAGGCGCCAGAATCGCGACGAGCAGGAAGAGTGAATTCGTATCAGGCATTGTGAGCTTAAGAAAAGATGGGCCAGATTGCGACGAACCAGAAGAGAATCAGTCCGGCGAGGAACCAGTATACATAACCATGGATGCTGCCGACATGCAGCGAGCGGGCACAGACGCCGATCAATCCGACGATGCCGGCGCTCCCCTTGACGAAGAGTCCCTTGATGATGAACAGGTCGAAGGCATTGAGCAGGTTGGCGAAAGGCTGCTGGATCTTGGCGACGTAGAAGTTGTAGATCTCGTCGAACCAGAGCTTGGCCTTGAGGAAATTGTAGACCGGTGCGAACTTGGTCGCGAGGCGGTCTTCCTTGGCTCCGGCCCCGTAGAAGAAAAAGGCGACCACAAGACCGAGTACACAGGCGGCACTGCCGAGCATCGTGACCTGGTGGTGCATCTCGGCGCCACCGGGCGCTTCATGCAGCGTATGCAGGTCGTGGCGGATGATCTCACCGAGCTGTTCCGGCCAGAATTGGGTCCAACCGCCGGCGACGGAAAGGACGGCCAGCACGATCAGCGGCACCAGCATGGAAAACCCGCTTTCGTGCGCATGCTCGGCGGCTTCCGACTTCGGCTTGCCAAGGAATACGATCCAGAGCAGACGGCCCATATAACCGGCGGTCAGCAGCGCACCGGCAGTCAGGAGGATAAAGAGCGTCTTGTTGTTCAGGCCGGCCGCGACCAGGATGTTATCCTTGGAATAGAAACCGGAGAGGCCGTAGACACCGCAAAGGGCAAGTGTACCGATGAAGAAAGTCAGCGAGGTGATCGGCATCTTCTTCAGGATGCCGCCCATCTTGAAGATGTCCTGCTCGTGGTGGCAGCCGTGGATCACCGAACCGGCACCGAGGAAGAGCAAGGCCTTGAAGAAGGCGTGCGTGATCAGGTGGAACAAGGCGATCCCCGGAAACCCGAGACCGAAGGCGGCGGACATGTAGCCCAGTTGGGACAGCGTCGAGTAGGCCAGGATCTTCTTGATGTCGTTCTGGGCGTAAGCGCAGAAACCGGCGTAGACCGCAACCGCGGTGCCGAGACAGGCAATGAAGGTCAATACGTTCGGCGGGAAAAGGAAATCGATGCGGATGAGGAAGTACACACCGGCCGCGACCATGGTGGCCGCGTGGATCAATGCGGAAACCGGTGTCGGACCCGCCATCGCGTCCGGCAACCAGACGTGCAGCGGGAACTGCGCGGACTTACCAATGAAGCCGCACATCAGCAGCGCGGCGATGCAGGCGCTGATCAATTCCGAGTTGGCGGCGACCACCCCCTGCATCTCGCTCAGGTTGACGGTACCGAAGTGCCAGTAGGCGTACACGATACCAACGAGGAAACCAAGGTCACCGATACGGTTGACGATAAAGGCCTTCTTCGAAGCGGCGGCCGCTTCCTCCGTATCCAGGTAGTGACCGATCAGCATGTAGGAGCTGAAACCGACCAGTTCCCAGAACACGAAGATCATGATCAGGTTGTCGGCCAGCACGATCCCCAGCATGGAGAACATGAAAATGGACAAGCCGCCGAAGAAACGGCCGCGGGCCTTGTCTTCCGCCATGTAGCCGAGACTGAAGACATGGATCAGGAAACCGACGAAGGCGACCATGGACAACATGGTGACGGCCACGCCGTCGAACAAGTAGCCCATGGACACATTGAAGTTGCCGAACTGGAGCCAGTCCCAGGCGACGGTGACGCTCCCGCCCTCGCTGCCACGAATGGCCATGAACGAGAAAGCGACGATGGCAGCGGCGGCCAGCACGGAGACATAGGATGCGATGACACCACGACGTCGCCCGAAGAGCGTGATCAGGAACGCGGACAGGAGCGGCGTGAGGAGGACGGCGGTGAGTAGCTGTGGAACGGTCATGGCGCTAACGGCTCAAGGCATTCAATTCGTTAACCATCACGGTCTGGCGCCGGCGGAACAGCGCCACGATGATGGCAAGACCGACAGCCACTTCGGCAGCGGCCACGGTGATGATGAAAAAGACAAAGATGTTTCCGTCCATCGTGCCGTTATACCGGGAAAAGGCGACCAGCGCGAGGTTGATGGCGTTGAGCATGAGCTCGAGCGACATGTAGATCACCAACGTGTTCTTGCGCAGCAGCACACCCAGCAGGCCGATTGCAAACAGCAAACCGGAAACAAGGAGAAAGGCATTCAGTCCGACGGTCATGGTATCGAGATCCTAATTCTTATTGTTCAGCCTTCGGTTTCTTGCTGACCACGATCACACCGATCATGGCAGCGAGCAGAAGGAAGCCCGTTACTTGGAACGGAAGCATGTACTTCGTAAAGAGGCTGTAGCCAAAAGACTTGGCCGAGGTGGTAAAGGCCAGCGCGCCGCCCTCGCCTGCGGGATTGGCAACGACCGGCAGCATGCCGGGCTCGGGCAGGTGCGCCCCACCGACAAAGGCTTGGCAGACCAGGATGGCCACCAGCGCGAAACCGACGAAGGAAGCGGCAATCGTCAGCTTGCCCTTGGTGAAGGTGCCACCCTCCCCTTTATCCACATCAAGGAGCATGATGATAAAGAGAAAGAGCACCATGACCGCACCGGCGTAAACCAGCACCTGGAGGATCGCGAGGAAGTAGGCCTCGAGGAGCACGAATAGCGCGGCGGTGCTGACAAAGCTGACAATCATGCACATCGCACCGTTCACCGCGTTCGGGCTCAGCACCATGCAGAGCGCGGACACCAGCGTGATCGCTGCAAAAACGTAAAAGAGTATGTCTACCATGGAAATTGTTGTTTGTTGGCCGATGACAGATGGAAGAAATGTCCTTTCCCCAGGCGTCTGTTCTCCGTGCCCGATTAATGATGGGCGTTGCCCGCCTCCTCTGCGGCCTTCTTTTTGTCCCACTTGAAGTGCTTGTCCGGAAGGGTGCCTCCCAACTCGTACAGCTTGTCCTTCTTGTTGATCATCTCTTCACGGCTGTAGCCGGAAAGCGAGAAGATGTCCTGGAGGAAGATCGCCTCCTCCGGGCAGACCTCCTGGCAGAGGCCGCAGTAAATGCAGCGCAGCATGTTGATTTCGAATTCCTGCGGCGCTTTTTCCACGTGCGCGCGCTCCGGTTCGGCGTCGGCATCGATTTCACCCGGGGTGATGCGGATCGCCTTGGGCGGACAGACGAATTCACAAAGCTGGCAGGACACACACTTTTCGCGTCCGTTCGGATCCTTCACCAGCGTTGGGACACCACGGTAGCCATCGGGAATCGGAGGGCGCTCGTCCGGATACTGAAGGGTCACCGTCTTTCCGAACATATTGCCCAAGGTCGTCTTGAGCCCGGTCACAATCTGCGGAAGGAAGGTCTTTTCCGCGAAGCTCAGCGGCTTTCGTTCGAGAACTTTTGTCTTAGCCATAGTCTTAGCGGTTATAATTTGTCGATCAGGGCGATCAGGATGACGTTGAACACAAGGTTACCAATCGCCAGCGGCAGCAGGATCTTCCAGCCCAGCGACATCACTTGGTCGTAACGGAAGCGCGGCAGCGTCCAACGAACCCAGATGAAGAAGAAGATCATGAAGAAGACCTTGCACATGAACCACAGGACGGAGAGAACCGCTCCGCCATAGCCGTCGGACCAGGGATCCGGCACCCAGGGCAGGAAATTCCAGCCGCCGAGGAAAAGCAGGACGAAGAGGGCGGAGCCCATGATCACGTGGGCGTATTCCGCCACGAAGAAGAGACCGAACTTGAAACAGCCGTACTCCGTGTGGAAACCACCGACGAGGTCGGTTTCGGATTCCGCCATATCGAAGGGCAGGCGGTTGGTTTCCGCAAAGACCGCCACGAGGAAGATCAGGGCGGACAGCGGCTGCCAGAGCACCAGCCAGGGGCCGGTTTGCGACTGGACCACACCGAAGAGGGAGAGGCCGTACTCGGAACCCGGAGCAGCCGACCAGATGAAGACCGGCAGGAGCGCCAGGCCCATGGCCAGCTCGTAGGAAATCATTTGCGCGGACGCGCGGATGGCGCCGAGGAAAGGATACTTACTGTTGGAGGCCCAACCGGCGAGGACGATCCCGTACACACCGAGCGAGGAAACCCCGAGGATGAAGAGCATGCCCACATCGATATTGGCGAGAACCAGCGGCTGAACCGCGCCACTCGGGTCCACATAACGGCCGAAGGGAAGCACCACCATGGTGGTCAGGGCCGGAGCCAAGGCCAGTACCGGCGCCAGGTAGAAATAGGTGTGCTTCACATGGCCCGGAGTGATTTCCTCCTTGAATAGGAACTTCAGACCGTCAGCCACGGGCTGGAACAGGCCCAGGCCGGTCATCAGGTTACCCAGAACCGGGATCTGGCCGAGGATCGGCAGGCGGGTGCGGTTGGGACCGACGCGCCCCTGGATCCAGCTGGATACCTTGCGCTCGGCGAGCACAGAGTAGCTGCAGAGCCCCATGAATACGGAGATCATCGCCAGGGAAAAGGCGATCGGCAGTATCATTGCGAGTAAGGTCATTGGAAAGGTCGACGACTGGAATTAGGCGGTGGCGGTTTGAGCAGCCTTGAAAGCCTCGGGATCGTATTTCAGATTCTTGGTTTCAACGAAAGGCAGATCGAGGAAGGCGGTCGGATCGACGGCTTGGCCCAAGGCCGGTATGCCGCTCCAACTGAAGCCGGAGAACGGGCTCACCTGGGCGGAAAGGCGCTCCCAGACGGTTTCCAGATTGAGCGCGGCAGGCTTTTCGTCAGCCAGCGGCGCGACGACCTGCTCCAGCATCTGGTAATCCGGAAGGATGCCCTGCGGGCCCGGAACGGCCGACTTGAAGGCCTGCAGCCGGAAGCTCTGGTTGACGAAGCTGCCCTCCTTTTCGAAGACCATCAGCGACGGAAGCACCACCTTGGCCTTCTTGCTGGTCGCATTGGCGTGCGTACCAACGTAGATGATCTTCACCTTTGAAAGTGACTCCGCGGGAATGCCGAGCTCGGTGACATCCTCATTGACCACGAACAGGGTCTTGATCGCACCGGATTGGATATCCGCGGCAATGCCGGAAAGGTCCGCTTCGGGAAGCTTGTCGGTCAGGCCGGTGAGGAGTGCGCCACGCAGATTGGGTGTGCGGTCCTCGGAAAGTAGGATCCCGTCCCCTTCCCCGTTGTGGCTGACCAGGGAAACACCGGCGCCGGTGCGCTCGGCCAGAGTCTTGTAGAAAAACTGTTCTTCGACCGAGCTGGCGGCGGAACCGACCAGTGCGACACCGCCGGCCTTAAGCAATTCGGTCGTCGCGGCAACCGCGTCGTCCAGCGTCTTCTGCACGCCGTCAACCGTGTAGTGGGTCAGGCGGTCTTCCGACTCGACCAACTTATAGAGCGCGCGGCCCGAATCGGTCATCCAGCAGTCGTTCACATCGTCATTGCGGCGCGGTGTGACCCGGTAGATCTTGCCCTCGCGGCTCCAGATCTCGGTGTTCGCGCCCACGCTGCTCTCGGTACAAATGCTGGGTGTACGCTTGAGGAACCAGACCCGCATCTTAAAGCGGAAGTCGGTGCTGGTGAGGGCGCCGACCGGGCAAATGTCCACCGTGTTGAGCGAATAGTTGTGCTCAAGCTCGCGGCCCGGATAGCAGGTCAAAGTCGAATAGGTGCCGCGATCCACGAAACCGAGCACGTCGTCCTGCGCGATCTCCTTGCTGAAACGGATGCAGCGCGAGCAGAGGATGCAGCGCTCGTCGTCGAGCGTGACCCGGGGCCCGAGCTTCGTGCGCTTGGGCTTGACGTTCTTCTGCTCGGTAAAGCGGCTGTAGCCCCGGCCGTGCTCGGCGGAAAATTCCTGCAGGCGGCACTCCCCGGCCTGATCACAAATCGGGCAATCCAGCGGGTGGTTGATCAGAAGGAACTCGGTCACCCCGTTGCGGGACTCCTTGACCATCGGAGAGTCGGTCTTGATGTGCATCCCGGGCGCAGCCGTCGTCGCACAACCGATAGTCGGCTTCGGCATCCAGCCGATCTTCTGCTTGCCGTCTTCGTCGAGAATCGCCTCGCCGGTCGCACGGTCACGCATCGGCATGCCCATTTCCACCATGCACATGCGGCAGTTACCGACCACGGACAGCTTCGGATGATAGCAATAGTGCGGAACTTCCTTGCCTTTGCCGACGCTCTTGACCGCCTCGATGATATTGGTGCCCTTGGGCACCTCGACGTCCTTGCCATCAATATTGATGGTGATTGTTTCAACTGTGCCGTTGTCGCTCATGGCTAAATAAGTGTCGTCTCCTTGGCAGGTTCCTGGCCGTCCTTGCGGCGGGCCGCTTGTTCGCGGGCTTTCTCCACGAACTCATCCTTGAATTTTGCAATAAAGCTCTGGACCGGCCATGAGGCCGCTTCCCCGAATGCGCAAATGGTGCGTCCCGCGATCTGGTCGGCGATGCTCTTCAGCAGGTCGGCGTCCTCCTCGCGGGCGTTGCCGTCGCACATGCGTTGGGTCACCTTCCGCATCCACGGCACCCCTTCACGGCAGGGTGTGCATTGGCCGCAGCTTTCGTGGGCGTAGAAATAGTTGATGTTGGCGAGCGCCTCGACCATGTCGGTCGTGTCGTCCATCACGATCACCCCGCCGGATCCGGACATGGATCCGCAGGCCATCAGGCTGTCGAAGTCCATCGGGATGTCCTCGATGCCCCAGTCGAATTCCGTGCCGTCCTTCAACTTGCCCTTGAAGCGCTCGTCGGCGCGCAGGATCTTGGCGGAAGAACCACCGGGAATCACGGCCTTCAGCTTGCGGCCCGGCTTGAGCCCGCCACAGACGTCGTAGATCAACTGGCCGAGCGTCACCGCGGCACAGGGAAATTCATAGTAGCCCGGCTTTTGCACATGACCGGAGACACACCAGATACGGGTGCCGGTATTACCGGGCGTGCCGATCTTGGCGAACTCCTTGCCTCCCATTTCCACGATGTGCTTCACATCGCAGAGGGTCTCCACGTTGTTCACAATGGTCGGACACTGGTACAGGCCGAGGGCGGCGGGGAAATACGGGGGCTTGATCCGCGGATTCGCGCGGAAGCCTTCGAGCGATTCGATCAGGCCGGTTTCCTCACCACAGATGTAAGCGCCCGCCCCGCGGTGCACGATGATGTCACAGGAATAACCGGAACCGAGGATATTGTCGCCCAGGAAATTCTTCGCCCGGGCTTCCTCGATCGCACGCTCAAGAATCTTGTAGCCTTCGAAAAATTCACCGCGGATGTAAATGAATGCCAGCTTTGCCTGGATCGCAAAGGCCGAGCACATCATGCCCTCGATCAACTGGTGCGGATCCTTGTGCACGATCTGGCGGTCCTTGAAGGTGCCCGGCTCGGATTCGTCACAATTGCAGATCAGGTAGATCGGCTTGCCGGACTTGCGGTCGAGGAACTTCCACTTCATCCCCGCCGGGAAACCGGCACCACCACGGCCACGCACCCCGGAATCCATCACTTCCTGACAGATGTCCTCCGGCTTCATCGTCACCGCCTTCTTCAACTGCTCGTAGCCGCCATTCTTGACGTAGCAGTCGATATCGTTGGTGTAACCCGGCTCGTCGATGTGCTTGAAAATGAGACGCTTTTCTTCGAGGGCCATGGTTTAAAGTTCTCCCTTCTTCATTTTGGCTGCGAGTTCGCTGGCCTTGTCCGGATCGATGTCGGTGTATTCGTCTTCGCCGATCATCACCACCGGCGCCTTGCCGCAGTCCGCGTGGCATTCGACGTATTCGATCGTCACCAACCCGTCCTCGCTGGTGTGGCCGACCTTGCAATCGAATTCTTCTTCGAATCGCTTGCAGGTCTTGTAGGCACCGGCCAGGGCACAGGGCAGCGTGCGGCACACCCGGACGTGGTACTTGCCGGTGGGCTCGGTGCGAAGCATCGGATAGAAAGTCACAATCTCGATGATATTGATGGGCTGGAGATCCAGACGCGCGGCGATCCACTCCATGGCCTCGTTCGAGAGGTAGCCCTGATCTTCCTGAACCAAGTGACAGAGCGGCAGTGCGGCACTGCGCTTGGTCGGGTAGCGCGGCACGAGCTTGTCAATTTTCTCGATGGTTTCGGGTTTTAGATTCATTGATGTCTCAGTTACCGGTTTTCAGTTCTCCAGTTGCCGGTTTTAGCGGTCACATTCACCCATCACGAAGTCGAGCGATCCGAGGATCACGGTGATGTCGGTCAGGTAGTGTCCCGGAATAAGTTTTTCCAGGATGCTCAAATTACAGAAGGACGGGCCGCGGATCTTCAAGCGGTACGGCACGCCCCCACCCTTGGAAACCACGAAGAAGCCGAGCGCCCCCTTCGGGTTTTCGGCTTCGAAGTAGACTTCGCCGGCGGGGATCTGCGGGCCCTCGGTCACGATCATGAAGTTCTGGATCAGTTCCTCCATGCTGGTCAGCACCTTGGCCTTCTGCGGCGCGAAGATCTTCTTCGCGTCTTCCGCATAGTAAGGACCGTCCGGGAACTTATCGATGATCTGCTTCACGATACGCACACTTTGGCGAATTTCCTCCGCCCGCATCAAATAGCGGTCATAACAGTCCCCATTCGTGCCGATCGGCACATCGAAATCAAAGTTCTCGTAGCCCAGGTAGGGCTTGTCCTTGCGCAAGTCCAGATCCACACCACAGGCGCGCAGGTTCGGACCGGTCATGCCGTAGGCAATCGCGTCTTCCTTGGAAATGACGCCCACCCCGACGGTCCGGTCCATGAAGATCCGGTTGCGGGTGAGCAGCTTGTCGATCTGGTCCATGAGCGGCAGGACACCGCGGCAGAAATCATTGACCCGGCCGAGCCAACCTTCAGGGATATCGCGGGCCACCCCGCCAATCCGCGTATAGCTGGTGGTGAAACGGGCGCCGGTCAGTTCTTCGAAGAGCGTGTAGAGCTTCTCGCGCTCGGTAAAGGTATACATGAACACGGTCCAGGCACCGGCATCCATCCCGTAAACCCCGACTCCCAGCAAGTGGGAAGAGATACGGGCCAGTTCGCAGCAGAGCACACGGATCGCCTGACAACGTTCCGGCACTTCCAGGTTGGCGAGCTTCTCCACCGCCATGGCATAGGCCACGTTGTTGGAAAGCGGTGCGAGATAGTCGAGACGGTCCGTGTAAGGCACGAACTGGTTGTAAGTCATGTTCTCCGCAATCTTCTCTTCACCGCGGTGCAAGTAACCGATGACCGGTTCGCACTTGGTCACGACATCACCGTCCAGCTCCATTTTCAGTCGGAGCACCCCGTGCGTCGTCGGGTGGGAGGGGCCCACGTTCAGGGCCATGGTTTCACCTTTAAGCTCCGGTTCGAGCTCTTGGTTGCGGGCGGCGACGTCGCCGAGGGAAATTTCGTGTGTGGTCGTTGCCATGCCTTAAATCCTTAGTCCTCGGTGGGTTTTTCCTTGTGCTCGTTCCAGCTTTGGTCTTTCGCCCGTGGCTCGGTCTGGCTCATGGGGCCATCGGCGGAAGAGACGAACGGCCCGCCCGCCATCGGCGCAGGCAAGACCTTGGCCTGGGTCACTTCGGCCACATCCTCAGCCGGGAACGGCACTTCGATACCGGACAGAGGGAAGTCCTTGCGCAAGGGATGGTAGGGATAGTCGTCCCACATGAGAATACGCCTCATGTTCGGGTGACCTTCATATCGTATCCCCATCAAGTCATAGGTTTCGCGCTCATGCCAGTTAGCAGAAGGAAACAAGCCGGCCAAACTGGGAAGGCCGGGATGAATGCTATCCGTGCAATCGACCGCGACGCGCAGGTATTCGTGCTTCGACGTCGAAAGGAAATGATAGATCCCGGTGAAACGCGGGCTGGCCGCATCCCAGTCGATCGCGGTCACATCCACCAGCATGTCGTAGCCGAACTCGTCACGCAGCGCAGTGCAGAACTCGATCAGCTTGTCCGCTGGACAATTGACGGCATCATGATCCGAGCTGGCGCGCTCGGTTAAATACTCGAAACGCTCCTTCAACAGAGCCAAGTCGCTCTCAGCCATAGTTTACGCGTCCTTTCCGACTCCAGCCAACTCAGGGGAGGTCTTGGCCGTTTTGGCAGTCAAGTTCTTGAGCGAACGTTCTCGCCCAATCTTGTCCTGCAATTTAATCATTGCATCCAACAAAGCTTCCGGCCGCGGAGGGCAGCCACTAATATAGACGTCCACCGGAACGATCCGGTCCACCCCCTGCAGGGTGGCGTAGGAGCGGTACATCCCGCCCGTACTGGCACAGGCACCCATGGCCACGACCCATTTGGGATCCCCCATCTGGTCGTAGATCCGGCGAATCACCTCCGCCATCTTGTAAGTCACCGTCCCGGAAACGATCATGCAGTCCGCCTGTCGCGGCGAAAATCGCATGACTTCCATGCCAAATCGGGAGATGTCGAATCGGGAAGCCCCCACCGCCATCAGCTCGATCGCACAGCAGGCCAAGCCCATTGGCATCGGCCAGACCGAGTGCTTTCGTATCCAGTTAATAACAGCATCCGCTTGAGTGACAATTACTTCGCCCTCAATCTTACTGTCATACGCTACGGTTTGTTTTTGCATGCTACTCACGGAGCCGGTTTCTTGGGTTCCTCAAAACCTGTGGAACTTAGTTTGGAGCCTTTCCCATGCAAGACACAATTTAGGTTTGTGATGCACATCGGGCCTGTTGATTGTTCGATTTAAGAGATTTAAATTGCCGCAAGAAGCGAACCAATCAGACAAGCCAGTCATAAGTTACCATTAAAATGCCGACCTACTTATATCAGGAAATTTTGCCCGACGGAAGCGATGGCGACTGTTTTGAAGTCGTTCAAAGGATGTCCGACGCCCCTTTGAAAACCCACCCGCAAACCGGAAATCCGGTACGTAAAGTCTTCGTCGCGCCCAATTTACCAACGAAGTACACCGAGGCCGCCACCAAGAGCAAGCTGACCAACGAGAATGTCGAGAAACATGGTTTTACCCGCTATGAGAAGGACAAGGTCACCGGCATGTACCACAAAACCGCCGGCAAGGACAAACGGGCACCCGACGTCGTCGATGCGGGGAAATTGAAACAAATGCAGAAAAAGGGGATCCTATAGCGGATGGGACTTCGCTCGCAACTCGCCGACAGTCTACAGCAAAAATACCGCAAGGCCGATTTCTGGGTACATGTCTTCCTCTTCGTCTGCCTCGCGGTGGTCTTCTGGCCCATGACCCGCTGGGTCGCCGGAACCGCGCATGAACAAAGCCGCATCCTGCATGCCTTCGTCGTGCTTTGCATGGCCACCGTACTCCTGATCCGCTTCGGCGGGGTCGAGATCCGGGAGGTTCTGACCATGAACCGGCCCGCGCGCCACGCACTGCTGGCCACCTACGGCCTCCTCTTCGGCAGTATCCTGCTCCGCACGCTCTTGCCGGCCCAGTCGCTCTACGGCAGCCTGACCATGGCGACCCTGAGCATTGCCGCCTACTGCTCGGCCCTCGCCGCGGTCGTATTCTTTGTTTTCGGCGACGGTGTCCGCCGCGTCGTGTTCACCGCGGTCAGCACCTTTGGCGCCTTTTTGCTGCTCAGCCTGTTCATGGGCCCACTCGATTGGCCCCTGCGCTCCCTCGCCGGCAAGTGGAGCGGACAAGTCCTGCATTGGCTGGGCCAGAGCGTGGAAATGGGCCTGTGGAATCAGCCGTCGGAACCACCCATGCTGATCCTGCTGGTCAACGACCACCCTTTCCATGTGGCCTCCGAGTGCAATGGCTTCGGTGTCATCCTCACCAGCCTGCTCCTCGCCCTGCTGCTTTCGATCTACCGCCGGCTGGGACCGGGCGACCTGACCATGAACCTGATCGCGGGAATCGCCCTCGGCTTTGTTTTCAATACCCTGCGGATCATCTGTATCGTCCTGCTCGCACCTCACATGATGAAACACTACCATCTGATGCATGAAATCGTCGGGGGCATCACATTCTGGCTCTGCCTCGTCATCGTCTGGGTCAGCCTGAAGGGTCCGATCCGCGAAGAAAACAGTCCGTAGCACGGGTTTGCTTTTACCATTCCGGCCGGTAGATTATCCGCATGAACCCCTGGCCCCTACTTCTGGCCCTTTGCCTCACCGCCCCTGCCCCGATCTGGGCCGAACCTGCAATCGAGATCGGCACCCCCCTTGAGGACACGCTGAAGATCCTCGGCAAGCCCGCCGGCATCATCGAACTACGCGACAAGACGCTCCTGCTCTATCCTCAGGGCGAAGTCACGCTGCGCGAAGACAAGGTCGCCGAGTTCTCCCTTATGACCGACGAGGAGTTCGCCGCCGACCAGGAAAGGCTCAAACGCGAACGCGAGGAGTGGTTGGTCCAGCAGGAAAATGCCCGTGTCGCCCGAATCGCTGAAGGCGAAGCCATCAAAAAGGAACGCATGACCAATCAATCTTTTGCCGCCCTGCCGGCCAAGGACCGGGTCAATTTCTGGCGCAGCTTTCAAGTCCGCTATCCGGAGGTGGATGTGAGCGAGCAATTGTCCCTCGCCCTACAAGGCTACCTGATCGAACTGGATGAGCTGAAAAACCAGCAGCGCATCGCGGAGCTGGAAGCCCGTGTCGCCAAAGCCGAACAGGAAGCGGCTACCGCCCGGCTGGAAACCGAAAAACTCCGCAAGGAAACGGAAGCACAATCACAAAGCTACTATGGGCTCCGCTACTACACCGACCCCGTCGTCCACCGCCGTTACTATTACCGCCCGCCGGTCATTACCATTCAAACCAATACGACGAACACGCAGACGGACAAGCCGGTCAAGCGACACAAGGATCCGAATCAAAAACCGAAAACTGAACCCGAAGAATCCACGACCGCACGGGTTCGTCGCCTGCTGATGGAAGCGGCCGTCGAGGAAGATTAGTCGCGCTCCGCCGGGACCGCAGATTCACTCCGCATGCGGGACATGATCGCCTTCGACATGCGTGCAACACCCTGTCGACAGAGCCGGCTGGCCGGATACACATCCTGGGCCGCCAGGTAGGAAGCCAGCGCCGCAGCCGGATGCCCTTCCGCATCCTGACGCTCGGCCCGGTTCAGCAAACTCACAAATTCGGCGACACGCGGCGCCAGATCCGCCCGGGCCCGGTTCATGGGCGCGTCATCCGGGTCGATCTTGGCCGCTTCCGCCAGAAATTCCCATGCCGCATAGGGATCGCCCTGTTTCTCCAACTCTTCGCTCTGCTTGATCAGCGACTCAATCTGCGCGACCTGATCCACCACATCCAGAAGCAAGGGACGGCGCTCCGTATCGTCCGAGAGCGCGAAGCCAAGCTCCATACGCCGGTCGTAGATGCCGCGGCGGTCCATCCGCTCATACAAGTCGTCGAAGACCTGCACGCCCTTGCTGCTGGCCGTCGCCAGTTTCGTGGTCTCCTGTTGAAACTCGCGGATCGACGGATTCGAGGGCCAGATCTCGATCGCCTGCTGTAATTCCTCCCGCGCCTTGTCGATCTGACCGAGGTTACGGTACTGCGCAGCCGCAAAGACCGCCATGTCACTCATGCTCTTCGCCGTGTTGACCGACGACTCGACCCGTGCCTTGGGAAAATCAGGCGCAATCCGGCTAATCTTGTCCGACATCTCGGTCACCCCGTCATAGTCCTTGGCTTGAGCCAGCTCTTTGGCTTCCAGCATGTAGCGGTAGAGATCCAACATGTCCCGGCGCTGCCCGACAGGGATACGGTTCAGGCTGGGCAGGTATTCCCCGAGGAAGAAGGTCTCCTGCAGACGTTCCAGCGCGATCATCTTACGCCCTTCGCCGTATGCCGCATTGACCGCATCCACTCCGGCGTTCACATCGTTCACCGCTTCGCGGGAGACAAAGGACAGTGTATCCACCGTAAAGCTGAGATCCGAGTTGGGGAAGAAGGACGTCAACTCTTCCTTCCCGACTTCGAGTTGCTGCTGCGAGCCCTTGAAGATCTGCTGGTAAAATCCGGAAAGGATCAAGGCATGCTGGAACCGGCGCTGCATCAGGAAAGTCACCACTTGGCTCTGGAACTGTAGCTTGGCCTGCATGCCGCTCACCGCACTTTGGGCTTCCAAGGCGGCAATCCGCATCTCTGTCTCCGCCAGGTCCAAGGCCCGGAAGGCGGCCTCCGTGGGCAAGCTGTCCTCCTCCGTCGCCGAGGAGCCATTATTGCTTTGACGGCGCGAAATCGAAGACTCGCGCAGGCGGCGCTCTTTTAAGCGTTGGATGGCCAGCGAGCGGTTGGCCACGATTTCCTGCTGGTAGCTGCGCAACTCCTCCAGCTCACGCTGGCTCAAGGCCGTTCCCCTGGATTCCTGACGGACACGCCATGCGTTGAAAACCTGGTTCGCCACAATGATGCTGTTGCCACCATCAAGGTCGAATTCCGCCGCCCGGAAAAGTAGCTCCCAAGTGCTCAGGACCGTACTGTCGTCGATATGGTTGATCACCGAAAGCTGGCTCAGGATGTCCGACATCAATTGCTCGTATTGCTCGGCCTCGGATGAGGGTGAATCCAACAAATAACGCTCGAACCGGGACCGGAAGGCCCGCTGGTCGGTCAGGTTGAAACTGCGCCCTTTCCAGACATAGCTCCCCTCCTGAAAATCCATCGAGTCACTGTCTGGGTTGAAGACGCGGTTGGCCATCTCCAGAAAAGTGTTGCTCTCGAAGAAGCCGCCCGTCGGAGCGGAGGCACCCATTTGTGCCGGTTGCTGTGCGGGCGCCCCCATCGACGGGGCAAGCCCCTGCCCGACGAGGGCCTGAGCCAGGATCAGACAACAACTAGTACTTACGCAAATCTTCCACATAGATCAGCCCTCCTTCCTCGATAAAGACATGCATGGTGTAACGTTGCCCGATATGCAGGTTCTCGGCATGCTCGGCAGGCACGAAAACCGGCACTCGGGCAGTACGCCCCTCCGGCAAGACAGCCATCAGCCGACCGGTCCCTTTCTCCCATTCCAACTGCCCGTCAATCTGGGCACGGAGTTGGTACTCGTTGCCGAGATAGTCTCCGGGGTGTTCCACAAAGGCATCCAACGGCAAGGCTTCCAGCTTGGAAAAGCCACCCCCGCCCTTGAGCAAAAGAGCGATCACCGCCAGCAAGAGCAGGCAAACAACGCCCAGCAGGATCGGAATAACTTTGGCTGCTTCCGGATTCGATTTTCGAGGCATAGGGAGAATAAGACGATGTAAACGTAGCGTTTCCAGACTTAGTTCCAGCGTTTGCGCTGGCAACCCCAAAAGACCAGCACCGCGCCCAGTAGAAAATGTAGCAATAAGACAATACAGGCCACCACCGGCGAAGGGATAAATTCCGCCGATTCCAGCCGGTAGGCATCGTAGAACCGTGTATTAATCATCGAACCGAAGTAGCCGGCCCAGCCCCAATAGGCATTTATGAAGGGACGGCACAACCAGACCAGTACGTCAGGCAGCGCGAGAACGATTCCTGACAATGGCAGTTGAAAGCCCACGAGGTAGACAGACAGCAGAGAGGCCTTGTCGGCCGAACCCAGGATCGCGGAAAAGCCCAGACAGACCGCCGTCATGGAGACACAGGTCAGAATCAACACGGCCGCCTGGGGAAACAGGGCACCGGGAAAGTCGCAGACATACTTCACGAACAGCGTCATCCAAAGCCCCTGCCCCATCGCCACAGCCGAAGTAAATATCAGCTTGCTCAGGGCATAAGCCGTCGGACGCAGCCCGGCAAAGCGCTCCTTCTCGTAGAGCACCCGCTCGCCCGCTATTTCACGCGCGCCGTTGTTACTGCCCATCAAGGTCAGCAGGATGACCTGGAAGAGGATGAGCCCGGTGACCAGCGAGGCGACCTCAACCGAGTCGATCCGGTAGCGTAAATCCGCCGCAGCCCGTTCCACGAAACCAACCGAGCTGTCCATCGCCAAGCCTCTCAACTCGGGCAGGCCGTCGAAGGCGAAAATCGTGACCAGCAACGGAAAGCCCAGCGTGATCCCAAGAGTCAGCATCCAGTACCCCCGATCACGGACGAACAGGAGCATGCGGCGGCGCAGTAAGGTCAGGATTTGACTGGAAGCGGAAGGCAAGGCCGGCGCCACCAATTCAGCCACTACCGGCTCCGGCGCTTTCACGACCGTGGCTTCCTGCCAGCGGGCACGCCAATCGGCCAGATCATGCTCATTCAGAC
Source organism: Coraliomargarita parva (assembly GCF_027257905.1). Classification (NCBI taxonomy): domain Bacteria; kingdom Pseudomonadati; phylum Verrucomicrobiota; class Opitutia; order Puniceicoccales; family Coraliomargaritaceae; genus Coraliomargarita; species Coraliomargarita parva. The sequence continues at coordinate 28,899 of NZ_JAPZEI010000010.1, read as the reverse complement.
GGTCGTACAAATGCAGGGCGTCGGGAATCCCGAAATAGTTCTTTAATGCGTCGAGTTCTCCCTGAAAGACCACCGCCCCCTGGTAGACCACGGTGATCCAGTCGAAATACTCCAACTTGGCCAAATTGTGGATGATGCAAAGGAAGGTCTTCTCCTGCTCATCCCGCAAGCGCTGCAACATCTCGAGGATCTGGTCCTCGGACCGGGGGTCGAGCCCGCTCGTCACTTCGTCGCAAATCATGCAGGGCGGGTCCCCGACCAGCTCAAGCCCGAGTCCCAGACGACGCAACTGGCCACCACTCAAACTCGAGACCCGGGTCCCACGCTGCGCCTCCAGACCGATCCGGCGCAAGATGCTTTCAAGCCGGTCCTCTTTGACCGATTCATCCGCCACACAGAGATCCAAGGCGTAGCGTATCGCCTCCCCCACCTCCAACTGGGGCTGCGCGATACTGAACTGCGGCGCAAATGCCAGCTTGCCCCGCAAGTCCTCGCTCGCTTCCACTGCCTCTCCCGCCATGCGCACCTGACCGCTGTGCGGCAGCAATCCAAGCAAGGCCTTGACCAGGGTCGTCTTGCCGCAGCCCGAAGGGCCGATCACCGCATTCAATGCCCCCGGCTTGAAACAGGCGCTGACCTCATCCAAAATACGGGCTCCGCCGATCTCTACTGATAGTTTCTCGCAGGATAACATCGGGTTGATAAATTAGCTTTGCCCTGCCCATCAAGGCCAGCATTTTGATACATATGTTTACTTTACGCTCCAGCTTCCTCGCCATGGCAAGCTTGGCCCTCGTTCCCCTGCATGCGGTCCAGGTCAGGTCGAATGCGATCGACAATAAACAAATTTTCGGGATCCAGTTCCCCGGTGAAGGACGCGCTTTTTACGGACGTGAAAACGCCGTCGCTTCCGTCTCGCTGCAAGAGTATGTCACCGCTGCCTATAAAGTCACGGAGATCAATCTCGTTACGGAGGGCGATGCCTTACTCCGCATCTACTACAGCCGGACTCTGAAACCCGCCGAACTCAGGGATGTCGCCGCCGACGCGACTTCGGCCGCAATCGGCGCCCCCGCCTACCAGCGCAACCTCCCCTCCCCCGTCCTGCAAGCCGCAGACCGGGCGGCCAACGTCGCCGACACGGTCACCGCATCCACCGTGGTCAAGGAGTACCCCCTCGCCACACACGCCCACACCATCGAATACCGGGTCCGCCGGCGCGACGAACTGCTCGACCTGTTTAAAGAGCTTCAAAAGCACTGGCTCAAGAAGCCCGCCTTTTTCGTGGATGGCCAGATCGTCGACGAGGGCAATAACCTTCAAAACGAAGAGCTCAAGCCCCGCAGCCTCGGCGGCACCCTCTTCACTGTCAAAGACGAGTAGCCGCCGCGACCTTGCTGCCGGTAGATTCAAAAAACCGTGGCGTGCCCGCTCGCGGGCGCCCTGCCGCTTATTCGGCTTCGGAATGGCCCCCTTCAAAAGGTGTTGCAGTACTCCCGACAGCGGCGCTCAACTCTTCGGCCTTGCGGACCAGATCGGTGAATTCGGAACGATGCCCGCCGGGGTCGGTTCCGAAACTCCACAAGTCGGTATCACCCGCCACCGCCAGCCGAGCTCTCAAAGCGGCTCATAGATCAAGGGGTGCTGACAAAAGAAGGTGAGCAGGCGTTCAGCGTTTATTGCTTCAGGTATTGATTCCTGCGTGCAATTTCCCTTCCTCTTCGCTCCGTTATTGCCTAGACTACGATTCTTTGAAAATGGTCGCCCTCAATCCAAGTTTCAACCCCCACAATACCCATCATATCCTGATGTCTGAATACGGCTTCAGATATTATGATCCGGTAACGGGTCGTTGGCCATCCAGGGACCTCATTGGGGAACAAGGCGGTCTCAACCTCTATGGAATGGTTGGGAATGATCCGGTGAACCAGTGGGATTTGCTCGGAAAAAAGGATATGCCGCATTTTAAGGAAGCTATGGGGATTGCTTTAAATGCAAGTGTTATATCTAAGTTTACAGAGTATGGACTTGTTATTGGTGCCGGGGCTTCGGTTATCTTTTTTCCTGCGACTTGCGAAGTGTCCGCTTATTTGGTCACAGCTGGCTTGTTAACTGAAACTGGTTGGAGAAACCTAATGTCAAGCGACTTTAATGATAGTTCAAGTTATGAAGAATTTCTGGCATACGAACACGGTGGTTATTTTGGAGCAGGTATTGGTGTTGAGGCTGCCACATATGTTGGTCCGGGAATTGCGGATGCGAAATCTTTCAACGGTGTTTTTCATACTGCTCAAGGGGCACTTGATGCAGTAGGAATCTCGGGATATGTTGGTGACGTAGATGGGTACGAGAGTTTTTGGGTCGGAGGCACTATTACTCTTGGACCCGGAATGGGGATCGCGAAGGTTGATTGGCTATATAATAATGGTAATATTGTACTTGATTTGGATAATCTTTCTTATGACTTGGGGGCGGGACGCTGTTTGTGTGCAGCTTTGAGGAAACAAGCAGGCGTTAGTTTATGGGATGCGATAAAATATTTTTAGGTGAAAAAATTTAGTTTGAATACCTTACATGACTAAATATAGAAACCTTGCTGGTATTGTTGGAGTGGTTGGCAGCGTTTTGGCTATTTTACTTCTGCCTAGAATTGCCAGTTGCCTAGGGCGTACTCGAGGCGAATTTATTGTGAATGGAACTCCGAGTCTTGTCTCGAAGGTTGAAATCTGGCGTAATGGGGTAAATGCGAAAGAACCAAAATTTGAGTTTAGCGACAAAAGTGATATAGAATTGATCTTGTCTTTCCTTCGTTCTTCCAAGCCAGAATGGATAAATCATCCTCAGTTTCGTGAGCGTTATGATCTGTATATACATTTGGTTGATGGAGCTAAGTTAACATTTAGTTTAGGTATAGGTGGTTCTGCGGGTGATGGGGTAAATGTATACTACCCAGGTAGCGGTGGTGATATTCACAGTGATGAATTTGGCTCCTTTCTTCGTGAGGCGGCCATTAAGTTAGATACAGAAGGCCAACCAGTTGGCGAGCGCGATGCCAACTAGAGGCAGAAAACGGGTCAAACGTTTAAAATAAATGTCCAACCTTTAGCCGCCTATCCGATCAATGCCGCTTCCGCGAAGGGGTCATTTCGTAAAAGCGCAAATAAACCTTAGCTGCTTTCCGTATCTACTAGCCAACTGTACAGTAAGCGTCCGGTAGACCCGCACGTAGCCAAGGCCGGGATTGGGTGTTAGAGTGTTCGGATGTTATTCGAGGGTGATAAAGTGATCTTGTGCCACGGCGTGGTGGACTTGCGCAAAGGAGCCTCCGGGCTGTTGAGTCTTCTGGATTCTCCAGAAGCTGGAACGTGGTATATGTTCAGCAACCGGACGCGTCGGTTGATCAAGTGCGTTCGCACAGACGGAACGGGCTGCTGGATGGCTGCCCGCCGCTTGAAGCGCGGTCACTTTTACTGGATCGAGCGTGCCGCGGGCTCGACGGCGATCGATGTGAGTGATGCGTAGGCGATTTGCACGGGCAATCGCATTAAACGCCGACCGGAGTCCGTTTTGTAGTTGTATTAGACAGTTGGATACGCAGTTTAAACGGCGTGACCAGCATGCCTACAGTCGAAGCACTTCTGGCCGAGCGCGAAGAGTTGCTCAAGGCCAATGCCGAGCTTCGGGAGCAGCAAAACAGCAACCGGGGTGAGATCGACCGCTTGCGTCAGATCATCGCTTCGCTCAAGCACAAGCTCTTCGAGCGGGCAGAACGGGTCAAACGTAGAAAACGAACATTCTAATCATTGAGCGCTACTCGACTCAACTCGACAACGGGCAGGTCGTTGCTCAGTTGATCGATGAATACTGAGCCGGCCCTTCAACAGCAGCTCTACCGGACGCTTACCCATGACGTTGCCATTCCCAACATATGCCGGGTAAAATTTCGAGTGCTGAGCCAATGTGGTCATGAGTAATCCGCCAACACCACCGGCACCTTGCAGACTTCCACTTAGGCCTAAGGTAGTATTATTAGACTGTCTCTTTTGGATTCCCTGTCCCTTTTGAAAATCTTTTAAATTTGCTTTTAAATTTCCGTTCAATCTTCAGAAACTTTGGTAGATCTCATTCATCGTGCGTTGGTTGGCCAGTCTCCGTTGGTTGAATTTCATTCAGCAGCTGTTTTCGAACATCCCCCATTGTCTTGATCTCACCCGAATCAACACCTGATTTAATATTATCAAGAGCAATCCGCACTTGCATTAAGTCTAATTCATTCAGTATCCGAACAATTTGGATCAGTTCTAGTTTTTGCATCGCGCGCCTACCTCTAGCTTCAAAGTTAATATATCCTAAAAAATATATAACGATCATACAAAAAACAAAAAAACCTAAAAAAAGCCTGTTGCCAGACCCATATGTTTTTACTTCAGCTCTTATCCAAATCCATAATAAAATAAGAATTAAAATCGGAATGCCAAAAATAAAACTATACATGGAAATCAACATTATATTTCATCTCCTTTTTTCAAGCAGCATTTCGTCAATGCTTTACTTGAAGCAGTTCGGCAGTTGTCGCCAAAACACCCCGAGCCAGCAAATGTTCCGCTAATTCCTGGAGTTGTAACCTCAAGCAAACAACTCCAAACATTATCACTCGTATAACTTGATGAAGAACAACATTTCCCTTTTGCATTTCCCGCTTTAAATTCATGAATTACTCGTCCAGTTTTATTATTACGCGCAGTATTCCAGATTCTGATATCATCTCTCATTTTATCTGGATCAGTAAACTCACGATGGTCCGACCATTCTCCATCATCCCAAAACATTTCGAAATCCGAATTAACCGCCGTATAATCCCTTCCTCCCACAGGAAAACCTTCTCCCACAAGATACTCATGCCCTACTCCCTCCTTAGTTCTAACGACGTAAACTCCGAAATCTAAGCCTAAGTAATCCCATTTTCTAAGAGCTGCGTTTCCAAGCATTCCATACAGGTTCAGACCACCCCGTTCCCCAATCGGATCCCTGCTCATCCACCTTCCCGTCCCCGAATCATAATACCTAAAGCCGTATTCAGGCAGTAGGATGAGTCCGGATGGTGCCGGCTTCCGGGCAGAAAATTGTGGATTCGGGGCAACCATATTGGCAGTCTCCATACGCTATACATGGTAGGTGATCAGAGAAAGGATAATCTGTTGCATATCACTCTTTCCAGTCCTTCAACAGCAGGGGTGTCTCATTGCTTGACCGGCCAGGCAATTGTCGCATGAATCAGACGCATGCCGACAGTCTTACGGATAGGCCCCTACAAGTTTTACTTTTACAGCCATGAGCCGAATGAACCGCCCCATGTGCACGTTGATCGGGATGCTCAATCGGCAAAAATCTGGCTTGAACCGGTATCATTAGCTGGTAACTTTGGTTTTAGTGCTCACGAACTGCGGGAAGTTCTTTCGCTAGTCTCTGAGCATCAACAGCAATTGATCAATTCTTGGGATGGGTATTTTGGCAGCACAGGCGGATGAACGCGTCAAGGACGTAAAAGTCGACCCGGATGCACTGGAAGTGGATCTGATGGACGGCCGCAGCATTCGCGTGCCTTTGGCTTGGTATCCGCGGTTGTTTGAGGCGTCAGAGGCGGAACGATCCCATTGGGAGCTGTGCGGTGGAGGCTATGGCATCCATTGGCCGGATATCGATGAGCACCTGTCCACTGAAGGACTCCTCCGCGGCGCTCCCGCGCCAAGGAAGACCGCCTGAAAGATTAAGGGTGCTGTGCGTTGGAATCGAATCTCAAGCTGGCTGGCCTTGGGGCATTTAAAACCTGCATTCTGGGATGTCGTAAAAGCAAGCAGGCCGGACTTATTTTGCTTCCTGTGACCGCCTTCTGGAGATAGGCTTCCGGGCACAATTCAATGGTCGCTCTGAATCCAGATTTCAACCCCCTAGAACCGGATGGCGTCTTAGTGTCAGAATACGGCTTCAGATATTATGATCCCGTCACTGGTAGGTGGCTCTCAAGGGATCCGATCGGGGAGTATGGCGGGAGGAACCTTTATGGGTTCGTACTCAATTCTTCGATTAATTTTGTGGATCTCTTCGGTTTTATGGCAAGCAACCCCTCATCGCGCACTCCAAATGTTATGCCTCCTGAATTTTACGAAACGGGTTTAACTGGAAATACAGGGACGACTAACTGTCTTGGGTATGCGTCATCAGGTGGGGATACTAGCCAAGCATATTACCATCCGACTGCTCCTCAGCGTAATCAAAATGATAGATCGATACTAGATGACTTAGAGGCAAACGGGTGGCGTTGTTCTGAAAGTTCTGGCGATTGTGAGTGTGAATGCGATGAAGAGCAGTTATTCGTAGGGGCACGGAATCAGGGACTGCCAACTCGTGGGCAAGATGTTAATGACCCTATTGCAGACCCAGGCGTCAATTTCGGGCCTGATTATGGGCTCGATTATCATGCGGCGTATGCATCTAGCGGTTGTTCTGCTAATTACGCGCAAATCCTTGGATCTCGTCCATCGGCTGGGCCGAATGGTGAACAGGAGGGCCTTTCTGCGCTTAGCCAGGAGCAGCTAAATGATTATTTGGGGGATGATTACCAAAGCTATTGTTGCTGTCGTCCTAAAGAGTAAGTGAAATGAAGTTGATTCAATTAGTTCTGCTCAGTGCTTCTGTAATGGTTGTTACAGAGTTGATCGGTTTCCAGTCCATTGAGGATACCATCGAAATTCAGAAAATTCGAGATGATGCATCTTTTCGCTTGTTGGCTAGGTTTGATGGTGGCTATGAAATCGGAGTGCGAAAGGAAAAGCCTTCTGGAAGTATTGATATTGAAGCTCCAAAAGGAAAAATAAAAAAGGGTGAATACCTAGCTGTATATGAGAATATGGTTTTCACTGAAAAACAGATTAAGCCTTTCCTGATGAATCATTTAGGTGATCGAGCAAAGGAGCTATGCGTAGTCGAAATCCCAATACTCTTTACGAGCGAAAATCCGACGACGAATGACGAAAGACGAGTAATTAAAAATGTCATCGCACTTCTCGGTGAGACAGGATTTAAAGAATACGTCATTATGCGACACTATGGATCTGGAATTGTTATTCTTGACCGAGGGAGACTTTGAGTGGCCAAAGAAGGGGTCGGTCCAGAATGGCACTAACTTAAGGTGGATTTCCGTAGTCGTGTTGCTTTAGCCGCACGACCGAGCGAACTTGCGGAATCCGTTGCACGTGCGGGCGACCGGCTAAAGCAAGTCGCCTACGTGTTAAATCTCGGTAAGCGTCACGTATAGCACCGTAATCCATCTCATCACCATTCGGAAACCCAAAAACTGTCACCCTGTTTTTTTGAACTCATGAGCTCATTAATCGCGAGACGGCACACCCATGGGCTGAAAAATCACTCCGACTTCCAATCTCGAAAACCCTTGAACGACACGTCAGTTTATAGGTCTCTTCATCAGTTTTCCATTGAGAGAGAGGCCATAATACCGAATACAATCAGGACGATATTTAACTGCGAAAAATTCCTCACAGCCCGAACCCAACGCAATGCCACGCGGATAGCATTCCTTCAACACTACATTTAATTTTGAATCTAAGACATAAAGCATCGAAAGATTTTTTGTCGCCTTCAAGTCAACATAGATAATCAAATAATCTCCGTTAGTACTGCTCCACTTTTTTGCATGCAAAAAGTGACCATAATTGGGGATCGTAAAAATAGCCTTAGGTCTACTCTCCGTTTTAACTTGCACTGCAATCCCATTTTTCGTGCCAAGAAGTCCGACCAATAAATCTTTCCCAAAAATTGGAACCTCATCAATGTACCTGTATTGAGATGAAATACTTTCGGGATATGATTTCAGTGATTTTTCTCTTTTTGATGTCAGGTCTATGTACTCGTCAGGGAAATAAAACCAATTCAAACAATCATCTCTATTAGATGTTTGCCTCACCTTTTCTTCTATTGCCCCCTGATTGACGCGACACTGATCTGGAGTGTAAGACCGACACGAACACAGAAAATTCAAAAACAACAAGAGCAGGAGGCGTGCTAAAACTGTAAATGATTTACTCATAGGATTCTAATTACATTTACTCGGGCAAGAACAGTTGCTTTGTGCGTTCTTAAATGCACCGCACCCTCCCCATGATACTGCTTTCTCATAAATCCATGCTAAGGCATTTCCCAATGCACTTGGACGTATAGCACTACTGTTTGCTTGAACCACATTCCGCATGCAATTTCCAAATGCAATATCGCATGCCGATTTGGATGTTTGGCCATTTTGATTACATGTACCATAGCAAATATCGTGCGCCTCGCAACATGGAGTAAAATTAAACCCAAATGGTCGATCAGGAATAACAAATTCAAGTATGCCGCTTCCAGGGCCGCAGAAACTAGAAGTGTTCAATTTAGAACGACCCAAAACAGGTATTCGCTTCGTACTTCTCCGATCACCGTCACGCTGTGGCGCTTCTCCAAGTACATCAAATATATTCACTGGAGCATTAAAGACATAGCAGTATAGGCTAATTCCTCCTTCTTCTTCCACGGGATCTCTCGATGGCCACCGTCCTGTAGTTGGATCATAATACCTGAAGCCGTATTCTGCTAGTAGGATGGGGCCATCCGGCGATGGCTTCTGGGCAGAAAATTGTGGATTCGGGGCAACCATGAAAACCAACAGCTTAGGCCGCTTATGCGCACATGCAAGGCCTACTCCGCAAGAGCTCAGCTGTCTTGCATTTCCATCAATGCTTCCGGGTGCTTTTGGGCGATGCGGAGGATTTTCAAAGCAGGCCCTGAAGGACGGCGACGTCCGCTCTCCCAACTGGCCGCCGTGCCGGCCCCAACATTAAGCATTCTGGCAAAAACCGGCTGACTCATTTTCAGGTCGCGTCGAAGAGCAGTAATCTGGGCAGGGCTCATCGGAGCTGGCTTTTTCGGCAACCTCAGTTTGGAAGTGCGCATCGTGATCTTGCGCTTCCCGGACGCGTGATCGCGCACGTCCTTAACGGCACCAATAAAGTCGTCTGCATTGAATTCGATTTCAGTGTCATTCATTTTCGTATGCCTCCTTAATTTCAGTTATCAGTTTGGCTACCTGTTTCTTTTGCTCTGGAGTCAGGTCGGTAATGTCGCCTTTGGTAAAAAGGTAGAAAAGATAGATGATGGAGGCTTTGGGAAGATGCAGGTAGATGATCCGTGCACCTCCGCGCTTACCTTTGCCTTTCGCAGCCCAGCGCATTTTACGCAAACCTGCCAGGCCGGGGATGACATCCCCGCCTTTCGGATCCGCGGCCAGTTCAAGCTGCAACTCTCGATATTCTTCATCATCAAATAGTTTTAGCACGTTCTTTGTGAAAGTCGGATGCTCAACTATCGTTAACATCTAAATACCCTTACAATGTGAGGGTTTTTGTGCAAGCGATTTCTTTTCTCGGTGGGGCAAGTTGTCGAGTTGACGACTGGCAAGTCGGGATTTCAACACAATGACCTCGAACCCGGAAGTTCATGCGTTTCGCCGATCATTTTGCTTCATATATCAGTATAGAAAGCGACCCTTGCATTAATCCAATGGTCGCTCTGAATCCAGATTTCAACCCCGTAGAACCGGATGGCGTCTTAGTGTCATATTGAAAAAAATGAGCGCCCTTATTTACAAATTGTCAACTATTTGGAAATAGCAGCGCGGCTACTTTTCACGGGAGGAAACAAGACCACTCACATGGTCCGGACGAGCAAAGGCCTACCATATTACCCCGGATTGGCTGTTAATCTACGCGGTAACAGAAACTGAGTTGGTTCTGGTGCGCACCGGTTCGCACGAATGGCACTACTTTAAGGACAAATTGAAGGGTTCCTATTGCAACAAAGCGTCGCTCGTAGTGGCTGCTTTAGCTGCCATATTCAGCATCCTAAGCCTCCTTGGCTCGATGGCGACTGAAGTCGCCACTACGATAAGAAGCTTAAAGTAGTGCCATTCCCGGTTCGCACAGCGAATTATTCAGCTGATTGCTATCTGAGCCACTTTGCAAGTTTCATTCGCTGGATGCCCTTGCTCAGTATCAGAGCAAGGTTAGCTTGGTAGGCACTGAAATGGTCACTTTAAACCTAGATTTCGTCTCCAAATTCCCGGATGGAATCACTCAGCAGCCCCGAACTCATCGGGGTGGCATTTCTGGTTCAGTGAGACCATTCGAAATACGCGAGCATGGACGACGATACCATTCTTACAAAGTTATTCAAAGCTTTCGAGTGCTCGGATGCGTGCGATTGTAGACTTCCCGGAGTCGCACGATACCGACTTCGGTGTAGATTTGGGTGGTGTCCAGACGTGCATGACCGAGGAGCTGCTGGATGCAGCGTAGGTCGGCCCCATTCTCCATCATATGTGTCGCACAGCTATGCCTCAACAAGTGGCAGGCCCCACGCTTCGTGATACCAGCCGCACGCATGGTTCGGCCCACCCAATTCCCTAAAGATCCGGGATTGAACCGGGTTCCGTAGCCGGTGATGAACAGTGCTCTTTCCGAGGCTTCCCGACAGAGTCTGGGGCGTGATTTCTTCAAATAGGCATTCAGCCACCGTACGGTTTCATTGCCCAGGGGTAAGAGTCGATCACGCCCCCCTTTTCCCTGTCGGACAAAGACGGTGGCCTCGGACAAATCGATATCAAACAAGTCCAGAAAAACCAATTCGCTGCGCCGGATACCCGTCGCGTAAAACAATTCAAGAATGGTCCGGTCCCTTAAACCAAGCGGGTCCAGATAATTGGCTTGTGCCATGAGATTGGCGATTTCTAGTCGGCTCAGAACTTTCGGCAACCCTCGGCAGGGCTTTCGCGGAAGCCTTAAATAGACAGACGGATCCACAGCCAGACGGCCTGTTTCATTCATCCACGAGAAAAACCGCTGAACCGCCGTCAAGCGTGTTAACTGTGAGCGGATACTCAAGGGACTGCCATTTCTCTGACGATACAGATACAGCCAGCTTTGGTAATGCTCCAGTTCACGTCGTGTGATCGCCTGTGCCTCGTAGAGAGTTTGTTCAGTTGTCCACAGCAGGAACATTTTCAAGCCCCACCCATAGGTATCCACTGAAGTTCGCGAATAGCCTCTTTCAGCCAGATAGGCGAGCCATGCACCCACATCCTCGACAAGACTACCGCTGACTCGTTGCTGAAAGTACTCTCGTGCCGTAAGCGATCTTCGCCCGCCTTTCGGCCGATTGATCATACCGGCAACGTTGCGTATGCCTTTCTTACCGGACATCTTTTCAACTCCCACACCCATCCCCTTCGGGATTCCCGAAGGGGTATCATTTTGCCTCTCCCTCTCAATGTGACCGCAGAAATCACGATCGCCTGCCAAGCCGTGCTATCCGTCCTAGCCTTGCACAGAGGAAATGGCCTGGCGATGGATGGTACTTTCGCGACTCCCCTATCAAAATACGGCGTTATCAGAAATCGTCCTACATTCTTCGACCTAGCAAAAGCAGTACCCGTTTATTCCGGTGTATTTCCGGCCCCTGCGCTCAACTCTTCGGCCTTGCGCACCAGATCGGTGAACTCGGAACGATGCCCGCCGGGGTCGATATCGAGCGCGTCGGCCGCAATGCGCTCGATCTGACTGTAGCTGTAAGCGGCGATCGTATCCGAACCGCGCAGGCGCAAGCCGAAGGCAGCCACGGCCGCACAGAAGCGGATATCCTCCGAGGCCTGCTTGAACGCGACCACTTCGTCCGCACGCACCGAGGACTGGATCAACTTGCTGGTTTCGGCATCGAGTTGCTTGTAGCGCAGCTTCACCGTTGCGACCTCGGCGTCCGCCTGCACAACCTCCGCAGCCTGCTGGTACTTCAGCGCATCGACGCCCGGCAAGTCCATCTCAACTCCCGAAGGCACGATTTCATACAGTGCCACCACACTGTGCCCCGGGCCGATGTCGCCGGCCTTCTTCTTGTCGTTATTGAAGTCCTCCGCTTTCAGGCGACGATTCTCGTATCCGATCAATCGATACGCATTAACTGCGGCTGGATTGAATTCGACCTGGATCTTCACATCCTTGGCGATCTTGAAGATATTACTGGCAAGATCCTCGAGGAAGACCTTGCGGGCCTCGGCGCGGGAGTCGACGTAGGCATAGCTGCCCTTGCCCTTGTTCGAAAGGGTCTCGAGCATGTCATCCTTGTAGTTCCCCATCCCGAATCCGAGAATCGTCAGGGAGACGCCCTCTTCCGCTTGCGTTTCGGCCACATCCGACAGCGCCCCGCGATCCGTCAGGCCGACATTGAAGTCTCCGTCGGTGCAGAGGATGACCCGGTTGTTTCCATCCTTGATGAAATGTTCGCGGGCCACTTTGTAAGCCAACTCGATTCCGGCACCGGCGTTGGTCGAACCACCGGCCTTCAGGTTCTCCATTGCGTGCTGGATGGTCTCGGTGTTATTAGCCGTGGTGGACGGCAGCACAAGACCGGAAGCCCCCGCATAGACCACGATCGCCACCCGGTCGCGCTGGTCGAGACGACGCACCAGGATGTCCATCGCTTCCTTGACCAGAGGAAGCTTGTTCTGACTGTTCATCGAACCGGATACGTCGAGGAGAAAGACCAGATTCGACGCGGGACGATCCTCCCACGGCATCTCATAGCCCTTGAGCGCGATCCGCAGCAAGCGGTGCGCGGGCTCCCAGGGCGCGAAGGTTTGCGCCATGTGCACGGCAAAGGGATCGCCGCCGTCGTCCAAGGATTCAGTCGGCGCTGCGTCACTGTAAGGGAAGTAGTTGATCAGCTCCTCGATCCGCACCGCATCTGCCGGGGGCAGTTGACCTTGATTGAGGAAGCGGCGTACGTTCGCATAGCTGGCCGTGTCGACATCGATCGAGAAGGTCGAGAGCGGGGCCACCCGCGGAGACCGGAAATCCGTATCCTCGATCGGATCGTATTTCTCGGTGTTCCACGCTTGAACTGCTGGCTTCGGAGCTGGCTTCACTTTAAGCCCAAAGATTTGGGTCCTTGCAGATTTCGAAGCTTGACCGAGAATTTCCTGGTCTTCTGGCAAACGAGGGAGTTCACGAAGACTTGCAGCGGCATCCGCTGCCATATCAGGGGCGCCCAGACCGGCACTGACTTCAAAACTGTCAGACATAACGGGTAGGTCTACCTCAACTGCAGCAATCTGAACGCTACTTAAAATAGAGCTAGAAGTACCGGCTGAAGAAGCCGACATGGTATGCGGGAGCGAAAAGGCCGGCTCGTCTGAAGCAGTCACTGCAGTCAGAGCATCGTCGTTATCGACAATGCGCCCTCTACTTTTCAACTGGATTTCAGCAGCGTCAAATTCACTGACGGCCGTTGAATTTTCGGCCACAGGTATACGGCCTGTTTCCGGGTGCGCTATTTCATTCTCAACGACTGCACTTCCACCGAGATCACTCACCACAGCTTCACGCGACTGGGCAGGAAGCAAACGAAGTGCTTCAGTTGGGACAGCCGATCCTTCATCAAGCGAAGACTCCTGATTGTCAGATCCGGACCTCAGGTCGTCCACAGGAATCACATCGCCGGACGACTCAACCAAGGGTGTCGTCTGTGCCTTGTAGGTCTTGAACTGCGGGATCAGGATGCCGCAAAGCGCGAGCGCAGCGGCCAGTCCGAGCAGGGAGCGTTTATTGCGCTTCCAGAATCCGTGCGTAACCGGGCGCTGTTCCATCTTTGCTTTTTCAAATTCGCTCAATTCAGGAGCGGCTTCGGAAGCAAGTCCCTCGCTGAGCAAGGCCGCCATCGAGCGGGTCGCTTCAACCGTGGCTTGCAGTTCAGGGTCGGCCGCAACGGCGGCTTCAATTACAGCACGCTCTTGTTCGTCTTCGACTTCACCGATCGCGTAGGCGGTGAGTCGGGGATCATCTGGTAAAATTTTCATCTTGGTTTTCTCCTTTCGTGTTACTCGCCGACCGCGGCGACCTGCGCGCGGAGGGTCTTTAGTGCGGTATGGAGAAGGAAGCCGACATTCGTCACGCTAAGCTCGGTGATCGAAGCGATTTCCTTGTAGCTGAGGCCGTTCTGGAATTTCAGGCGAACGACCTCTCTTTGGTGTTCCGGCAGCCCCTGCATCATGCGCAGCAACTGGGCGTGGCTGTCCCGGGTCTCAGCCACTGCCTCCGGACCGGGCGATTCGACCGGCGTACGGTCGGTCTGCATTTCGTCGAGCGGTTTCATGCGCCCGCCTTTCCGCCGGACATCCAAGGCCCGGTTCCGGCAAACACGGAAGAGCCAGGGTCGCACGTGATCGGCGACCGTCGCGCGGGGTTCCTGCCATAGTTTGATAAAGCTGTCCTGTACAACATCCTTGGCCGCATCGGCATCACCAAGAATGGACGCAGCATAACGGGTAAGGTCGGCTGCATGCGCTGCCACCATGGAGCGCATCCACTCAGAATCAGAGCTGGCTTGTTCATTTTTCATCTTGGATTGAAGGTGAAACCGGCAGCGCTACCGGACGGTTTCACATGAACAACGCATGAAAGGAGTGCTTTATTAGAAATTTTTTCGGAAAAGCCGATTCTCCGGAATGAAGCATTCTACGACAGGGCAATCGCCTGAATGGCCCGCAAGTCCAGCTTGCCGGTAGCCAGGGTGGGAATCGCCTCGAGACGCTTGATCTCCTTCGGGATCCATAAGTTGGGCAGGCCTGCGGCGGTCAACTTGTCGCGCACCTCATCCAAGTTGAGATCCATCGCGGCCAGTAGCACCAGCGCCTCCCCCTTTGCCGGATCCGGGCGTCCGGCAACCGCCAGCAGCGGCTGTTCCGCATCCAGCAAGCCATAGGATTCGTTCAAATATTGCTCGATCGTGCCGTGAGGGACCATCTCGCCCGCGATTTTGGAAAAGCGCGACAAGCGTCCCTCAATGAAAAGAAACCCATCCGCGTCGAACCGGGCGAGGTCCCCAGTGATGAACCATTCGTCCTGCTTCACTTCGACGGTGCGTATGGAATCGTTCAAGTAGCCTTCAAAGATATTCGGACCTTTCAACGCGAGGATACCGGTTCGGTCGACCGGTAGATCGCCCAGGGTGTCCGGATCGAGGATACGGGCCGCCTGCCCGGGAAGAAGACGCCCCACGGAGCCGCGGCGGTTGCCATCCTTCGACTCCCCGGGATAGTCGCCGCCCTGGGGGGTCTTAGGGAGGTTGACACTGACCACCGGAGAGGTCTCGGTCAGGCCGTAGCCTTCCAAATAAGTGCTTCCAAAGGTCGATTCCCAATGATCCGCAAAGCCCGGCGGTGTCTTTTCCGCACCGGAGACAACATACTTCAGCGACTTCAGCTGCTCCGGCTCAACCCGTTTGAAATAGGGCTTATAAAAGGTCGGTGTCCCGATGAGGATGGTCGCCTGTTCCGCCTCGATCGCCTCGGCCACTTTTTTACACTCCAGCGGCGAAGGAACCGTCACCACCCCGCAGCCGCGCAACAACGGATACCACAGGGTCACGGTAAATCCGAAGCTGTGAAAGATGGGGAGGTTCGCCAGGATCTTCTCGGTTCGGGGCAGGAGCCCGGAACTGTCGATCTGCAGACAATTGCCGAGAATATTCCGGTGGGTCAGCGCGACCCCTTTCGGTTCGCCCACACTGCCACTGGTGAAAAGCAATCCGGCCTCCTGATTCCCGCCTCTGCGGGGAATCTTTAACAGCTTTGCCAGCAATTTGGCCGGTAGTGCATAGATCGCGGCAAGCAGGGCCAGCGTCTTGACCTTGGGGAGCGCGCGCAGCGCTTCCACCAAATCCACCACCCCGGATTCGGGCCAGGGAAAATGAGGAATCTTCGCCTGCACCGCCGGTGCGCTGAGGATGCAGTCCAACTCCGCCTTGCGCAGACAGGCCTCGATCGAGGCCGGACCAAGCGTGAAGTTGAGATTGACCGGTACCTTGCCGGCCAGGACCACCGCCAGATTTGCGATGTACCCCCCGATCCCGGGAGGAAAGACAATCCCGACCCGTGCCTGCGAAGTCCATTCGCGGAGACGGCGGGAAAGCATCCAGGAGAGCGCCAGAACAAATCCGCTCTTCATCGCACGGCGCTGGTGCGTGCGGTCGGTCAGGAGAACGCGATGGGGCTGCCGCGCCAGCGCCAGAAAGCTCTCCCAAGCCAAATGGCTCTGAAGCTCCGGTTTGCGCTCGAAATCATCCGAGCCTATATCCAGTCGACGGGGGGGAGTCATGAACTGCCAAGGAAAGCAGTTCGGGCAGACTTGAAAAGGTATTTCGTGCCGGAAAGTGCCCGGGCGCTCTAGTATTCCAGATCCTCAGACTCGCCTTCTTCGGCGGCCTCGGCTTCCGCTTTCCGCACCTCGAGAACCTCCTTTAACATCGCCTGCTTGAGTGTCTCAAAGCCCTCATCCGACACACAGGAGATGGGATAAACCTGCTCCAGCTTCAGCTTCTTCTTGAAGAGCTTCAAATTCTCCACGGCATTCGGCTCGTCCATTTTGTTGGCCGCGACCAGGACCGGCTTCCGCGCCAATCCGGGCATGTAAAGCTTCAACTCATTCACGAGGACCCGGTAGTCCGAGAGCGGCTCACGTCCGTCCGTCCCTTCCATATCGATCATGATGAGTAGTACCTTGCAGCGCTCCACATGCTTGAGGAAACGATGCCCCAGACCACGGTTCTCGCTCGCCCCCTCGATCAATCCCGGAATATCGGCCAACGTGATCCGCTCGTACTGCTCCGGATACTCCAGAACGCCTACGGTGGGAAACATGGTGGTAAAGGGATATGCGCCCGTCTTCGGGTGCGCATTGGTCATCATGTTCAGCAAGGTCGATTTCCCTGCATTTGGAAAGCCGATCAGGCCCACGTCGGCAATCGTCTTGACCACCAGCCTGAAGTCGCCGGCGTCTCCCGGCTTTCCCAAGGTATATTGCCGGGGTGCCTGGTTGGTCGAGGACTTGAACTCATCGTTGCCCTTGCCGCCTTCGCCGCCCTCAAGCAGCAAGACCTGGTCGCCATGCTCCAGCACCTCGGCCACAACCTCGTCAGTCTCACGGTCCACCACGACCGTGCCAACCGGCAGGCGAAGGATCAGGTCCTCGCCTTTCGCCCCGTGCTGGTTGCTGCCACGACCGGGCTCCCCGTTCTTCGCCGCCCAGCCGGGCTTGAAATGAAAGTCCGTCAAATCCGCGACATTCGTGTCGCCCACGATGAACACATTGCCGCCGCGGCCGCCATTTCCTCCGTCGGGCCCACCCTTGGGCTCATACTTGGCCCGGCGAAAGCTGAAACATCCGTCCCCGCCTTTGCCTGCCTTGAAGCTGACCTTGACCTCATCGTAAAACATGCACCGTTTTCATCGACAGTCCGCCTGCTTTGCAACTCCAATCCATCGCCTTCCGGAACCCGCCTTCGAGACGCGGAAAGATTTTGCCAGCCTCTGCACAGTCTGAAAGATCCACTCCATGTCATCCTCTGCCAAAGTCGCTGTTATTGATGTCGGGAGCAATTCGATCAAGCTTCTGGTCGCCCGGCAAGGGTCCCATCCGGGCACGATCGACACTTGTTTCGTCGAAACCATTGAGACCCGGATCAGCGCGGGAATCAGTAAAACCCTGCCCAGCCTCACGGATGAGGCCATGAAAAAAGGCTGTGCGACCATCGTGGAACTGCTGCGCCTCGCTCATCAGTACGAACCGGCACAGGTAACCATTGTGGCAACCAGCGCGGTCCGGGATGCGATTAACGGAATGGATTTCACCACCATGGTGGAAGATGTCACCGGCTTTAAAATCCGGGTACTCAAAGGCACCGAGGAGGCGACGTATATTGGGCGGGGTCTGGCATGCGACCCACATGTCGCCGGAATCCGCGATTTCATACAGATGGATATCGGAGGCGGCAGTCTGGAACTGATTCGATTCCACAATGCTGCCATTGAGCAGGCCATTTCCCTTCAACTCGGGGCGGTCCGCTTGACCGAACGCTTCATTGAGAACCGGGACGCAACTGTTTCAGAAGTAACCGAGCAGGCGATTCGTGCCCACGTCACGGAGACCATACGTCAGGCAGGTTTTAGTTTCGAGCCACAGCAACTGCCCCTGCTCGTCACTGGTGGCGCCTTCGTCATTTCACGGGCAATGCTCGCCTTTCAGCAGAGTAAGGACATCGAAGCCATTCCACCTGTACTAAGGCTCGAAGACATCAACCGCCTGAAAGCCGAGCTCTGCCAAATGCCCCTTCACGAGCGGATGGCGGTCCCCCACCTGCCGGCATCACGCGCCGACATCATCCCCACCGCACTCATCACAATCGAAGCCGTCCTTCGAACTGCCCGGCGTACAGAACTCACGCATTCCTTTTATAACCTGCGCTACGGCATCGCCGCCGAACTGCTGCAAGGCACAAATCCAAACGCCTAAAGGCATCCCCGATGCAGGGCATGTCCAAAACTACCCGAAAACTTGCCTGCGCAAGCCTCGGATTACAGCCCCCCCCGGTCAGCCTTGTTTTAGGCGTGCGATGAGGTCTGCAAAATCCTGGGGTAAGGGAGCGATAAAGCGCATCAATTCGTCTCGCTCGGGGTGTTGGATGTGGAGTTCGGTGGAGTGCAACATCACACGGGGCACATCGATGCCCGGCAAGCGAGTGGGTTTGAAGCCGTAGGTGCTGTCCCCCAACAAAGGATGCTTGAGATGGCTCAGGTGCACGCGGATCTGGTGCGTGCGGCCGGTATGAATCACGCAATGTACACAGGCTGCTTGTTTGGCATATGTTTCGACCACCGACCAATCGGTGTGCGCCTCGCGCCCTCCGCGGACCACGGCCATACGGGTCCGATGCACCGGATGGCGGCCAATCGGTTCGAGGCATGTGCCTGAGGCACGTTTGGGAACGCCGAGCACCAATGCGGTGTATCGTTTAAAGGTCTCCCTCGCGCTGAATGCTGCGGCGAGTCGGTGATGCGCCAAATCATTCTTGGCCACGACAATCAGTCCACTAGTTTCCTTGTCCAGCCTATGCACGATTCCCGGACGTTCCGGCGCACCGACCGAACTGAGTACCCCACCACAATGGTGCAGGAGTGCATGAACAAGCGTATCATCGCCGGTACCGCTCCCCGGATGTGTCACCATACCCGCAACCTTGTTGACGACGACGATGGAAGCATCCTCGTAGATGACATCCAGAGGCATGGCAACCGCCTGAGGCCCCTGTTCGGCATCCGGCTCGTCCAGAATCGCGCGCAACAAGCCGGGTCGCGACAACTTGAAACGCTTGTCGATCACTTCCCCGTCAAAAGTCACCTGACCGGCCTCGAAGGCCCGTTGCAAGCGCGCCCGGCTGACATCCTCGAATTTGGCGGCAAAGAATTTATCGGCCCGTTCGGAACGGACATCCGCCGGCACCTCGAATTCAAGAATGCGCTCAGACATGTGCAGCCAGATTACGCGCCGTGGCCGCATCCTCGGCAATCTGCGCTTTGAGGGCCTCCAGCGATTCAAACTTCTGCTCCGGGCGTATAAAACGAAGCCACTCCACGTAAAGACTGTCTCCGGTATCCAGCCCGGTCGCCTCAAGCGCATGCACCTCCAAAGCAGGCACCTGTGATTCCGACTGAACCGTCGGCTTCACCCCGTAGTTGGCCACACCATACGCCCATACCGCCGTTCCCGGTTGACGAAAACGCACGAGGTAGACCCCGAAGCAGGGGCGACATTCCGGATCCCAAGGCAGATTGAGGGTAGGAAACCCGATCGTACGTCCCAAGCGGGCTCCGGAGACAACCTGCCCCTCGGCAAAATAGTTATAGCCCAACAAGGCATTCACACTCTCGATCTTACCGGACTCGAGTTCCCCACGGATCCGCGTACTACTGATCGGCATCCCGTTCAGCTTAATGCGGTCGACACTGAAAACGCCCACCCCCAAGGCTGCTCCGGTTTCAACCAGTGTATTCACATCACCGGAGCGCTTCTTACCGAATCGGAAATTCTCCCCGACGTAGATCGCAGCCAGCTGCGGGATCGCAGTCTTGAGTTCCTGAAGGAAACACTCAGCCGGAATTGAAGCATAGTCGCGGTCGAAGTGCTTTCGAATGACAACATCCACCCCGACCGAATGCAGCAGTCGGACCTTGGCATCAATCCCGACAAGCAAGCGCGTGGGCTCCTCCGGCCGGAAAAGCCGGCTCGGATGCGGATCAAATGTCAAGACCCCGGCCACCCCACCGGCTCGACGCGCGGAAAAGACCGCCGAATCAATCACTGCCTTGTGCCCCAGATGTACCCCGTCGAAGACACCGATGGCCAAATGCAGGGGGCCTTGCAGGCCGTCCAGCTCATCGAAGCGTTCTACACTGGCGGGGTAATCCATGGAGGGCTTAAAGCACGTGACTGGGCACGGCCTGAAAAATGGGAATCAACTTGCGGCGGAGGCTCGTCGGGGAAAGTTCCTGAAGGGTTTCCAGAGTATCCGCATTCTCAATACGAAAATTGCCGATACCCGTACGGCGAAGCTCACAAAGATGTCCCCCGCAACCGATGCGTTCACCGAGATCATGAGCCACTGTCCGGATGTACGCACCCTTGCTGCACCCCACGACAAAGCTCAGGTAGGGCAAGTCGAACTTGGTCAGTTCAAATCGGCTGATATGAATGACCCGAGGCTCACGAGCCACTGTCTGCCCCTTACGCGCAAGCTTGTAGAGCGGCTGCCCATTCACCTTCTTGGCCGAATACATGGGCGGCGTCTGATATTGATCGCCCAGAAAGGCTTTCATGTGAGCCTTCACGTCGTCCTCCGACAATTCGGGGACCGGCGCCTGGGCAATAATCTCACCGTCGGCATCCTGCGAGTCAGTCACTTCGCCCAATTTGACCGTACCGATGTATTCCTTGTCCATGCTCATCATGTACTGGGACACCTTCGTCGCCCGACCGATCAGCATGATCAGCAATCCGGTCGCCATCGGATCCAAAGTTCCGGCATGGCCCACCTTCTTGATCCGGAAGATCCGGCGACAGCGGGCCACAACATCGTGCGAGGTAATACCTTGCGGCTTATCTACCAGAAGAATGCCTTCAGGGTCTTCACTCATAACAGGAAATAATCAGTTAATAAAACAGGCTATGCCGGCTGCCCGAGCTCGGCCAGATGGGCACGGATGGCTTCGATCAGCTGCGGCAGAAACTCCTCGATCGAGCTGTCCTCAACATTCAGACCGGCCGCACATGCGTGGCCGCCCCCATGAAACAACTTAGCGACCTGATCGACGCGGAAGAACGGATCCTTGGCCCGCAGGCTGCCCTTGAGCGAACGTCCCCGCTGCTCCAGCAAGACCCCCACATCCACGCCTTCAATCGAACGCGCGTAATCGACAAGCCCCTCGGAATCTTCCACCGTCGCACCCGTTTCGTCGTACACGCCGTCTTCCAGCAAACCGACGCAAACACGGTCCTCCACTTCCATACGAAGCGAGGCCAGGAAGGCCTGCAGCAGCTTGATCTTGGCAAAGCTTTCGCGTTCGTACAACTCATGAGCAGCCGCGGCAGGTCGCGCGCCATGCTCGCAGAGCTGACGTGTAATTTCGAAGGTCTCCGGAGTCGTTGAAGGGAAACGGAACTGTCCCGTATCCGTGGCAATCCCGACGTAGAGGGCCTGGGCCATAACCGGATCAATGGGCAATCCCAGATCAAGAAAGAAGCCGGCAAGAATCTCGGCCGTCGCGGAAGCATGGTCGATAATCAAGTTTTCCGCGGCATAGGCTTTGTTGGAAATATGGTGGTCCACGTTAAGCGCGACTTCGGGAAAGAGCTCATTCAGCCGGTCCCCCACTCGCTTAAAATCAGCGCTATCGACCGTGACAGCGATGTGGCCATCCAGCTCAAAGTCCTCGGAGCGTACCAAGGGGGTATCGGCAACGAAATCGCATAGGTTCATGGGCACCGGATCCCGATTTACGCCAATGGCTTCGATCCCCTGACTCCGGAGCAAGCGAACCATCGCCACGATGGACCCGATGCAATCGCCATCCGGCCGGACATGCCCGAGGACCGCAACCTTATGGCCCTTTAATTGTTCCAGAGCTGCCGCAAAGCGGGCACTGTCTTCTGCGAAAAATTTACTTTCAGCGATCATTCTCTTCGTCGAGTTCGTCGAGTAGGTTCAGGATGTTGGCCCCCCGCTCCAGCGAAGGATCGTAGATATATTCAAATTTCGGGAAATACTTCAGCACCACTTCCTTACTGACGCGCCGGCGCAGGTCGGCGCCGATCCGACGGAACAAGGCTTCGGCCTCCGTAATCGCACGCGCATCTCCGATGACCGAATAATACACGCGGGCCACTCGCAGGTCTGTCGAGGTTTCCACCTCGCTGATCGTGATATTGACCGCATCATTGCGGTAGTAGCGCCGAAGTTGCCCGCTGATTTCGCGATGCAACAATTCGTTAACCCGTGTAATACGTTTAGACATAATTGAAAGGGATTGGACCTTTCAGCAGATATGTGAAAGGAGCGTGTTATCGAAGGGACGGACGGATCGCCTCGACATCGAAGCATTCGATGATGTCGCCCTCTTCGTAGTCATCGTAGCCGTCAACATTGATACCACACTCGTAGCCGGCGCGCACTTCCTTGACGTCGTCCTTGAAGCGGCGAAGCGTATCGATCGTGCTTTCGTGGATCAACTCGCCATCGCGAAGAACACGGGCCTTGCGGCCGCGGTTGATGGTACCCTCGGTAACCATACAGCCGGCAACGTTGCGTCCCTTGCCGACACCAAAGACCTGACGAACCTCGGCGGCGCCCAGCTTACGCTCGGACATCTCAGCCTCGAGCAACCCGGCCATCTCTTCTTCGACCTGATCGAGCAGTTCGTAGATGATCTCGTGCTGGATAATCCGCACGTTGTGGTGCTTTGCCAGACTCTGCACACCGTTATCGAGCTTCACATTGAAACCAACAATGCAGGAGCCACCGGCACTGGCCAGCGTGATATCGTTCTTGGTAATATTGCCGACCCCGTAAGAAATGACGTCGAGGTCCACCTTGTCGCTCTCGATCGCCTCCAGGCTGTTGACCAAGGCTTCGGCCGAACCGTGCACGTCCGACTTCACAATCACGCGGAGGCACTTCTTCTGCTGATTTTCGATCGCGGCGAAAAGATCTTCCACAGTGGTGGCCGGAGCCTTCTGGGAATCTTCCTTGGCCTGCAAAGCAGCCTCACGCTTGCGGTCCAGAGTCGCTTCCTCCGCCGCACGCTTGGCCATCTTCTCGTTCTTCTCCGTGGAGAACTTCGCGCCCGACTTCGGGGTTGTCGACCAGCCCATGATCTTAACCGGAGTGGCCGGCGGCGCGTCTCGCAGAACATTACCGGCGTCATCCAACATGGACTTCACCTTACAATAAGCCTCACCACAGAGCAGCGCGTCACCCTTCTTCAGTGTGCCCTTCTCCACGATCACAGTCGCGGTGGATCCGCGACCTTGCTCGATCTGGGACTCAACTATGGTACCGGATGCGGCGCAGCTCGGGTTGGCCTTCAACTCAAGCACTTCAGCTTGGAGCAGGATCATGTCGAGCAACTCATCAATGTTCGTGCCCTTGAGCGCGGAAATTTCAACACAGATCGTTTCACCGCCCCAGTCTTCCGGAGCGATTCCCTTCTCTTGCATCTGCTGCTTCACCCGGTCCACATTCGCCCCCTTCGCGTCGATCTTATTGATCGCCACGACGATGGCATTGTTGGCGGCCTTGGCAAAACGCAGCGCTTCATCGGTCTGCGGCATAAAACCGTCATCAGCCGCGACCACGAGAATCGCGATATCGGTGACATTGGCGCCACGCGAACGCATCATGGAGAAGGCGGCGTGACCAGGCGTGTCAACGAAACTGATCTTGTTTCCATTGTGATCAATCTGGTAAGCCCCGATGTGCTGGGTAATCCCACCCGCTTCATCTCCGGCGACATTCGCTTTCCGGATCGTATCCAGTAGCGTGGTCTTACCATGGTCGACGTGTCCGAGAATACAACAGACCGGAGGACGCGGTTTGAGGAAACGCGGATCGTCCTCTGCCGGTTTTTCTTCCTTCTTTTTCGCAGCCGGCTTGTCGGAACCTTCACCACGGTGATGGATCTCAAGAACAAAACCGTGGCGTTCCGCCAACTTGGTCGCAACCGTCTCCTCGATCGTCTGGTTCATCGAGGCGAAAATCCCCATTTCCATCAGTTCGGAAATGAGCTTGAAGGGCTTCAGGCCAATCTGCCCCGCAAAGTCACGAACCACGATCGGAGGCTTGGCATGCAGAATCTTCTTTTCGGCAGGCTCGGCAGCTTCGTCCTCTGCCGATTCCTCCGCAGCTTCAGGCGCAGGCGGCTTCGGGACCGAGGGAGGCATGGATGCCGACGGAGGCTTGGGAGGACCGGCGGGCGGCTTGGGCGGACCGGCGGGAGCGGGCGGCTTGCCAGCGGCCGGTGCAGCCGGTTTGCCGGCAGTCGGAGCCGGAGCGACAACCGGAGGGGTCGCCGCCTTAGGCGGACCGGCGGGTGCGGGCGGTTTGCCAGCGACAGGCGGCTGGGAAGGCTTGGGAGCCACGGGTGGTTGCGACGGACGCGGAGCCACCGGCGGACGCGGGGGACCGGACGGGCTGGGCGGACGGCCGGCAGTCGGCGGTGTCGATGGACGCGGCGGTGTGGCAACCGGAGGTGCCTTGGGTGCAGGAGGCGGTGCTTTCGCGGCCGCAGCGGCGGCGGCCTTTTCAGCCTTTTCACGGGCCTCTTCCTGCTCGCGCGCTTCGCGCTCACGTTGAAGATCTTCGGCCGTCTTGACGATCGCCCCTTCGGGAATCTTCGGCCCCGCAGGCGCGGCCTCGGCCTCAGCAGTTGCTTCAGGTGCTTCGGCGGCAGGGGACTCCTCTTTGGTAAACTCCTCTACCAGCGATTCGGCAGAGATGTTATCGATCGTGCTGGAAGCGCTTTTGACCTCGAAGCCACGATCTCGCAGGAGCTCAATAAGCTCCTTGTTATCCATGCCGATTTCTTTGGAAAGCTGGTGTATACGGACACTCATGTATGAGTTCTATTCTTTGTATGCGGGTGAAATAATTTCCGGGCGATTAACGATCTATCTGTAAACTTATGTGTTTTGCTGGAGGTAGGCATTCACCTTGGCCAGGACATCAGTCGCTTCCTCCGAAGTGAAACCGGCATCAAGGAGGTCGCCCTCAGAGACACCTTCAAAGGCCTCGGCACTCACCAGACCAATGGCAACCAAACGCTCGGCCAGCGAAGGCTCGATACCGGGGATCATGTTAATACCCTCGACCGCGCGAGCGACTTTCTCATCAAACCCGACTGCTTCCTTCTCTTCCTTGCCGATATCCAGCTTCCAGCCCAGAAGGCGTGAAGTCAGCTTCGCATTGAACCCGCGGCGACCAATCGCGATGGAGAGGTCATCCTCAGCCACATCGAAGTGAATGCGGCGTTCGACTTCGTTGACCTTGATGTTCTTAGGAAGCGCCGGCTTGAGCGCCTCTTCAAGGAGCACCAGCGGGTCCGGATCATAACGAATGATGTCGATCTTTTCGCCACCAAGTTCACGGACAATCGTCTTCACGCGGGCACCGCGGGCACCGACACAGGCACCCACCGGGTCCACCTTCGGGTCCGCGCTATGCACCGCAATCTTTGTACGATACCCGGCCTCACGGGCCATCGCTTCGATGGTCACGGTGCCATCCGCAATCTCAGTCACTTCCAATTCGAAGAGACGGCGCACGAAATTGATATTGGAGCGGGAAAGGATGATATCCGGGCCTCGGTTGGTCTGCTCGATCTTGAGGAGCAGGCAACGGATGCTTTCACCCGGGGCGTAGTCCTCACCCGGCACACGCTCACGCGGCGGCAGGATGGCTTCGGCCTTGCCCAGATCGACGATCAGGTCACCGCGCTCGCGACGACGCACGGTCCCCGTGACAATGTCACCCACAGTATCCTTGTAGTCATCGTAGATGCGGTCCTTCTCAAACTGGCGAATGCGCTGCATGATAGCCTGACGGGCCGTCTGAGCCGCGATCCGGCCGAGGTATGCAGGGTCCACTTCCTTTTCCACGGTCTGGCCGATCTGCACATCCGGATCGATTTGACGGGCCTTCTCGATATGGATCTCGAGTGCCGGATCACTCACAGAATCAACGACATTCAAAATACTCCACGCCTTAAGGGCTCCGGTCCGGGGGTTGATTTCGACACGGATATCCTGACCGGCACTGATCCCTTTTTGGGCGGCACTGGCGATGGCAGAAGCAATCGCGGCGATCATATCTTGGCGATTGATCCCCTTCTCCTTTTCCATGTACTCTAAAACTGAAAGTATTTCGTGGCTCATTCTGAACTGAAAATAAAAAAAGCGAGGCAGGCCCGCTTTATCATTGTGCTGGGTGAATTTGTGAAGGGAAGAAAGTAGGCGGTGCCCTTCGCTTGTCAAGAGTCAGTATGGAGCGATACGAGATCCCCCCACAGGCCAATCCGTTATCGTTCGCGCCTTTCTGCAATTTCCGCTTGCCCATTTCAGGAGAAAGCCCACGTTTTCGCCGCCTTCCCTGCTAGAGGATTCCCAGGGAGCCCGCATCATTCGGCAAACACTGAATCATGAAATCACTCGTCATCTATTCAGGTGGACTCGACTCCACCGTCCTACTCTATCACTTGCACGCATCGGGCGCAGAGGTCCATGCCCTCTCGGTCGACTACGGTCAACGCCATCGTTGCGAACTGGAAAGAGCACAAGCCATCTGCGAGCGTCTCGGAGTGCCGCAAAAAGTCGCCGACCTGTCCGCGATCCAGGGATTGCTGGCCGGCAGCAGTCTCACCTCTCCGGAAATCGATGTCGCGGAAGGCCACTACACCGAGGCCAACATGAAGACCACCGTGGTACCGAACCGGAACATGATCCTGCTCGCACTGGCTGCCGGACATGCGATTTCCATCGGTGCGGAACAAGTCGCCTACGCCGCCCACAGCGGTGACCACGCCATCTACCCAGACTGCCGCAACGAATTCGCAGATGCCATGGCCGAAGCGATGCGCCTGTGCGACTGGAGCCCGATCGAGCTGAGCCGCCCCTTTGTCAACTGGACCAAGGCGGATATCGTCCGCCGCGGCGCCGAGCTCAAAGTCCCCTTCGAACTAACCTGGTCCTGCTACAAGGGCCAATCCCAACATTGCGGCCGATGCGGCACCTGCATTGAGCGCCGGGAAGCCTTCGACTTGGCGGGCATCGAAGATCCGACGGACTATGCCGCCGATGCCCCATCCGTAGCCACCCTGCGCGCACAAGGCTGGCACCTCTAATCACAATCCCAGATCACCATGCTTACCTGCAAGAAATCATATCGGGATATTCCCTTTGCCCATCGCCAGCATCACCACGACGGCCATTGCGCGCTGATCCACGGCCACAACTGGGGCATCACACTGACTTTTGCCTGCAAGGAGACCGACTTGAACGGATTCGTCGTCGACTTCGGCAAACTGAAGTACCTCAAGAAATGGATCGACTCCAATCTCGACCATGCCTGCCTCTTCAACGAGGACGACCCGGAAAAGGACCGTCTCCTCGAACTAGCCGGCCATCTATTTAAGCCCTACTTCCTGCCAAGCTGCTCCAGCGAGGGACTCGCCCAGCACCTTCACTCGGTCTTTGATCCCATGGTGCGGGAACAAACCGACGACCGCGTCTGGATCTGCGCCGTCGAGATCGAGGAAGACTCAAAGAATTCCGCCTGCTATACTGTAGGCTAGAAGTAAGCACCGACCATGAAGCTCCCCATCCACGAGCGCTTCTACACCTTTCAGGGTGAAGGCAGCCACGCGGGCCGTGCCGCTTTTTTCATCCGCTGCTTTGGCTGTCCGGTCCATTGCCCCTGGTGCGACTCTGCCGGCACCTGGCACCCGGACTACATACCCGAACAAATTGCACGCCTCGAAGTGGAGGCCCTCGCCGACGAAGCAGCACACACAAAGGCTGAATTCGTCGTTGTGACGGGTGGCGAACCCGCCATCCACGATCTGGCCCCCCTTTGCGACGCACTGCACGCCCGGAAGCTCCCCGTGCACCTCGAAACCAGCGGTGCCTTTCCCATCCGCGGCGACTTCGACTGGATTACACTCAGCCCGAAGCGCTGGAAACTGCCCCTTGCCGAAAACCTGCAGAAAGCCTCGGAGTTCAAGCTCATTATCGACCGGACCGACGCCTTGGAAGAATACCGGGAAGTCATCCGAGATGCATCCACCGGCACAAGCGACCAACGTTCGGTCTGGCTCCACCCGGAGTGGTCACAGCACGGAAATGCGGAACTACTCAGCCACATCACCGAATGGATCAAGGCCCACGGCGCCCCCTTCAGGGCCGGATGGCAAATGCATAAGAATTATGCGGCGGACTTAAACGACCCGCGATCCGCGCCACCCGCACCGCTCGGAGGCGACTCCCAAAAGGGCTACTAGGTAGCGGTACGCCCTGACTCAGCTCAACCAAAGCTGGCAGTTCACTCGGATCGGGAGCTGTCCCCTGCACCGCGATGACACAAAAAAGGCTCATCGTCACTTGCCGGGTAAGGGCTTGTTGAAGTGGACGGATTCCATCGGGTCAGACTTGTGTAAAGGTTATCCGTGAGCTCGGTTCAGCCTAGTGATTCTGTGGCTAGGCTTAAGTGTGGACCCCTCCGTCCCGGGCGAACCGGGCCACCTCCCCTTGTAGGTTACATCGATACTTCACCAGCTTTTTGAGTCCTTCCGAGAATGGGTCCTTAAAACTCGTCGGAGGAAGGACTCGAAAAAGCCTTCCGGGCTCTTAGCCTTGGAAGGGACCA